>NZ_JBBEBZ010000084.1:1011-4651 GCF_040882075.1 Nitriliruptor sp. | reverse complement strand
CACCGATCGGATGGGCTCCGGACGTCCGAGGGGCCGACCAGGCGGGAACCGCCGTAAGGGCACGATGCGGCCGCCGTGCCGTCACGCTGGTACGTGTCGGGCCCATCTATCAACGCTCGCTGCCGAACCCACCAGTCGGTGAGCTTCCACACCTCGGGTTCGGCCGAGGCGGATCCGCCGAGGCCGGCCAGCAGGCGCGCCGACTCGGTGAGGTGCGGCAGCGACTCCTCGGTCCGGCCAGCGGCGTGCAGCAGGTCGGCGACGTTGCTGTGGAGCGCGGCAGCGCGGTGCCGGTCACCGAGGACCGCGCAGCGTTCGAGGGCGTCCCGTGCGATCGCGAGCGCCTCCTCGACCTGACCATCGGCCGCGAGCACGAGCGCCAGGTTGTTGAGCGCTGCGACGTGCGCCGCGGGATCGGGCAGGTCACCAGCGTGGTGCAGGGCCCGCCGCAGGTGGCGACCAGCCTCGTCGTCGCGGCCCCGCCGGCGAGCCACCAGCCCCGCCGTGTTGTGTGCCTGCGCGAGCGCGGCGGCATCCTCGCCGGCCTCGGCTTCGGCGACCGCAGCAGCAGCAGCAGCCTCGGATGCGGCCGCGTCGGCGTCCCCGACGCGCAGCACCGCCACGGCCAGATCGGCCCGGATCCGGGGTCGGAGCTGCGTCGCTCCCTCGTCCCCGCGGTGCGGATCGAGCAACGCCATGGCCGCACGCAGGTGCCGCTCGGCGGTCGCCCAGGCTCCCCACCGCAGGTGCAGGACCCCGAGGCGGTGCTCGAGCGCCGCCAGCTCGAGCGGGTCCTCGGTGATGGCCGCGGCTGCGGTGCGGCTGATGAGCGGCCGGTGGCGGGTCGTGGTCGTGGGCGCCATCGTGGGGCTCTGCACCGGGTCGCTCGCGGCGGCGATCGGTCCGACCACGTACGTCGGCGAGACCGGGTTCGGTTTCGCGGTGCCGAACCGGTTCGCGTCGACCATCTCGCCCGACCTGCTCGAGACCTGGGAAACCTCCGGAGGTGTGGCGATCGCCGCTGCCGCCGTGCTCGCGAACCTGTCGTTGCTGCTCCGGTTCCGACGAGCCGATCCAGCGACCCGTCGGCAGATCAGCTGGGTCGTCTACGCCGTGACCGCCAGCGTGCTCCTCGGGAGCGCAGCGGACCTGTTGCCGCGGCCGGCTGCGTCCGCAGTCGTCGCCCTGACGCTGGCCGCCATCCCGGTGTCGATCCTCATCGCGGTGACCCGGTACCACCTCTACGACATCGACCTCCTCGTCAACCGCACGCTGGTGTACGCCACGACCACCGCGGTCCTGGTGGGCCTCTACTCGGCTGTGGTGGTCGCGTTGCAGCTGCTGCTGCGTCCGTGGACCGGGAGCTCCGACGTGGCGGTCGCCGGATCGACCCTCGCGGTCGCCGCAGCGTTCGGGCCGCTGCGTCGCCGGGTCCAGTCCGTCGTCGATCGGCGCTTCGCTCGAGCTCGCTACGACGCGCAGCGGACGGTCGCGGCCTTCACCGATCGCCTCCGGCGGTCCCTCGACATCGACGAGTTCGAGGTCGAGCTGCGCGAGGTCATCGCGGTCACGCTGCACGCGGAGCACGCCGCCATCTGGTTGCGGTCGACACCACGCTGACGCGGCCGGGTGGCCGCTCGCGCGCGATCGCGGTGCGGCTGACCAGCCGTCCGAACTCCACTGCCGGGTGCGGCGCCCGGGGTGGAAGCTGGCCTCCTGAGACAGGAGATCGGTGTGCATCACCCGACAGCCACACCCCGGCCCGAGGGCACCGCGCGACGCGTGCCTGACCGCGACGGCGAGGTCCGTGCGTGTTGACCTCGCCGGTGATCGACGACGACCCCGATGTGCGGACCTGCTTCGCCGTCACGGTCGCGCCGGCCGTGATCGCACCTCGACGGGTCGCGCGGTCGGTGGGTGACGTGGTCGTGGAGCACATCGGCGGGTGGCGACACGACGATGTCGTCCTCGCGGTCCACGACGTGCTGATGGATGCGACCCGGCGGGAGCCGAACGAGCCGCTGACGGTCCGGGTGCGTCGTCGCGACCACCAGCTCGACGTCGAGATCACCGACGCCGGTCACCTCGTGCGTCTGGTCTACCGCTGCCCCGCAGCGGAGGGACGCGACGGCTGAGGATCTACTCCTCGCCCTTGACCGCGAGCACGGCGCACTTCGCCTGCAGCAGGATGTCCTGAGCGTTCGAGCCGAGCACGAGCTTGCCGACCGCCGACCGGCGTCGGACCCCGATCACGATCAGGTCGGCGCTCTCGTCCTCGGCGGCCTTCAGCAGGTCCTCGGCTGGCGAGTTGCCCCGCGCGTACTCGACGAGCCGGTAGGTGATGCCCTCGTCCTTCAACCGGGTCTCGAGCTGCTCGAACTCGGCGCGGTAGGTCATCACCTGTTCGGCCTCGTCGCGCTCACCACCCTTCATGGAGTGGACCACGAGCAGTTCACCGTCCCGCAACCGGGTCTCGTCGATCGCCCGGTCGAGCGCCGCGCGTCCCTCGGGGGACCGCAGGAAGCCAGCAACGATGCGCACGGAGCACCTCCACGTCGAGTTGCGCTCAGGCTAGTGCCCAGCGGACCCGCGAGCGCGCTTCCCGCGGTCCGCTCCTCGTGACGCCCGTAACGCTCCGGTGACGCCCCGCACGCAAGCTCGGGTCGGTCGGCGAGCGACGGGGAACAGCCCGGTCGCCGGGGCCCGACCGAGGACACGAGGAGGGGCGACGTGCGCCAACCACGAACGTTCACGCTGGTGCTGGTCCTGACGGCGGTGCTGGCCGGCTGTGGGAGCGACACCGAGGACGATCCCGGCGCCACGGCGTCGGATGGGCAACCGGTGTCGGCGGAGGGTGTGGAGGACTTCCCCGCCGCGCTCGAAGCTCGGTGTATGGAGACCAACGGTGAGCTGGCTGCGCTGGAGGAGGCCTTCCCCGGGGAGAGCGCTGAGGACGCCACCGGGTACTTCGACGGCTTCGCGGACGCGCTCGAAGGCTTCGCTTCGGACGTCGGGGGGATGGAGGCACCGCAGGAGTACGCCGAGGGGACCGACCAGCTCGTGACCGCGATCGAGGACTCGGCGGCAGCCGGCCGGCAGGCCGCGGATGACATCGCCGATGGCGCGGACATCGAGGCGTCGGCCGGGGCGTTCTTCGCCACCCTCGGTCCGGCGGAAGCGGTCGCGTTCGAGACGTTCGGGTTCCCGCTCTCCGCCTGCGGTGAGGAGGTGGAGGGCGCGGATCCGGATGCCGCGCAGGTGGCGGTGACGGCCACGGACTACGCCTTCGAGATCGGGGACGTCGCCGCGGGCCCGACCGCCTTCACCATGACCAACGAGGGCGAGGAACCTCACTTCATGTACGTCGTGCGGCTCAACGAGGGCGCGACCCTCGAGGAAGCGCTCGCTGCCGAGGCGGACGGTGAGGACCCCGACGCGTTCATCGCCGAGGACGTCGGCGAGAGCGCGACCGTCGGAGGCGGCGGTACCGCCGTGCTGAACGCCGACCTCGAACCCGGGACCTACGGGATGCTGTGCTTCATCCCGAGCCCGGACGGTCAGCCCCACGCGAACCTCGGCATGGCCGAGGGGTTCGTCGTCGAGTGACCGTCGGCGCTCGACACCACGGCCGGGGGGGGGG
>NZ_JBBEBZ010000084.1:0-1001 GCF_040882075.1 Nitriliruptor sp. | reverse complement strand
CCCGGACCTCGCAGCGAGGTCCGGGCCGGTCCACGTGCCGCTGGTGCGCGCCGGACGCCAGACGCGCTGCCCGCCGGGACCCCGCTGGCTAGCGTGGCCCCGTGGATGACGCACGGACGTCGCTCTCGGTCGGTGCCGGTGACCCCGGCAGCGGACCGGTGGTGATGTGGGTTCGCGTCCACGCACGGGCGGGGTGCTCCGGCACCCCGAGGGAGCCCGCACCTGGGAGCCCGGCGCGTCCGCGTCGGCCCGTGACCGCCGCACCGGCGTTCACGGCGACCGTCGTGACCTGTCCGCCCGTGGACCGCCGTGACACGGGCGGCGCCGGCGACCCCGGCCCGTCCCCGGACGACGAGGAGCGAGCGTGGGCGAGGTGCTCGACGTGACGACCAACGCGCAGGCGACCGACGACGACGGCTTCCTGCCGACGGCCGAACCGATCCGGCTGCTCGAACCCGACGGGACCTTCCACGACGACCCCGACCATCCGGTCGACCTCGACGACGACGGTCTCGTGGCGCTGTACCGCAGGATGGCGGTCACCCGCCGTTGCGACCGCGAGGCCATCAACCTCCAGCGTCAGGGCCAGCTCGGCGTGTACGCGTCGTGTCTCGGCCAGGAGGCCGCACAGGTCGGGTCCGCCTCGGCGCTCGCCCGGGAGGACTGGATCTTCCCGAGCTACCGCGAGCTCGGTGCGGCGATCGTGCGTGACGTCGACGCCGGCGGCCTGCTCCACCTCTACCGCGGCACCTGGTTGTCGGACCATGACCCGTACGCCCACAACTTCGGGCTCCTGTCGATCCCGATCGGCACCCAGGCGTTGCACGCGACGGGGTTCGCGATGGGCGCCAAGTTCGACGACAACCCGCTGGTCGCCCTCACCTACTTCGGTGACGGTGGCACCTCCGAGGGTGACCCGCACGAGGCCATGAACTTCGCCGCGGTCTTCGACGCGCCGGTGATCTTCTTCGTGCAGAACAACCAGTACGCCATCTCGGTGC
>NZ_JBBEBZ010000083.1:0-4652 GCF_040882075.1 Nitriliruptor sp. | reverse complement strand
CTCAGGTCCCCCGGGCGAACCCGGGGATGAAGGGGGAGTCCGGCCGAGCGAGCTCGTCTCGGTACCACTCGACGGTCTCGGCCAGCCCGTCACGCAGCGACCGGCGAGGCGTCCAGCCGAGGACCTCGCGGGCGCGGGTCGCGTCGGCGCACATCCGCCAGATCTCGATGGGTCGGTCGGGGAGCGCGCCCATCTCGGCCTCGATCGGCTCGCCCATCACCCCGAGCAGCGTGCGGACCAGATCGGCGATCGTCACCTCGACGCCGTTGCCGAGGTTGAGCAGCTGTCCCTCGATGTCGGGGACGACGCCGGCCAGCACGAACCCCTCGACGAGGTCGGCGACGTGGTTGAACTCGCGGGTCTGCCGGCCGGTCGTCATCGGTAACCGGTCGCCGCGTAGGCCCCGGACGATGATCTCGGGGATGACGCGGTCGGGGGACTGCGCCGGTCCGTAGGCGTTGAACGGTCGGACGCGCACGATGGGCCAGTCGCGACCGGTGACCCCGAGTCGACAGAACTCCTCGGCCGCGTGCTTGGACACCGCGTAGGGGGACACCGGCGCGGGTCGATCGTCCTCGGCGAACGGGACGTCGATGGCGCCGTAGATCTCGCTGGTGCCGGTGTTGACGAACCGGGTGTAGCCGGACCCCTCGAGCGCCTCGAGCAGGTTGACCGTGCCCTGCACGTTGGTCTGGATGCACTCGTCGATGCGGTTCCAGGACTTGCCGACGTGGGTGTACGCGCCGAGGTGGAACACCACGTCCGGACGGGATTCACGGATCAGCACCCGCATCGCCGTCGGGTCGGTGAGGTTGCCCTCGTGCAGGCGGATGTCGGTGCGCAGGCGCGTGAGCCGGTGCGGGTAGACGCTGCTGACCGCCGAGGTCAGCACGTGGACGTCCGCGCCGAGGTCGACGAGCGCGGCGGTCAGGTGCGAACCGATGAAACCCGACCCACCGGTCACGAGGACGCGTCGGTCGCGGAGCTCGGTCACGCGCGGATCCACGGTGCACCTCCTCGGGCGAGCTCGGTGAGCTCCTGGGCGTCCTTGTAGGTGTCCATGGACCGCCAGAACCCGGGGTGGGCGTAGGCGTACAGCTCGCCGGCGGCAGCGATCGCCGGCAGGACGTCACGCTCGAGGTCCGGTCCGTTCACGAGGTCGAGGACACGCGGCTCGAACACGAAGTAGCCGCCGTTGATGCGGTGATCGTCGAGCCGCGGCTTCTCGCGGAAGGTACGCACCCCACCGTCGCTGGCAAGCTCGAGGGTCCCGTACGGAGAGGGGAGCGGGACGCTGGTGAGCGTGGCTGCCCCGCCGCGGGAGGCGTGGAAGGCGACGAGGGCGTCGAGGTCGACGTCGCCGAGCCCGTCGGCGTAGTTGGCGAGGAACCGGCCGTCGAGCAGGTGGCGGACCGCGACGAGCCGCTCCGCGGTGTTCGCATCGACCCCGGTGTCGACCACCTCGACGTCCCAGCTCGCCGGCAGCCCGCGCGCGAAGTCGGCGATCCGGTCGGCGAGGTACCCCGCGGCGAGGACGAACTCCGTCACGCCCTGCGCGGCGTAGATCCGCAGGACGTGGGCGAGCACAGGCTCGCCGGCGACGTGGAGCAGCGGCTTCGGCACCACCTCGGTGTGGGGGAGGGCGCGGGTGCCGCGGCCACCGCAGAGGATGACGGCGCGCACCGTCAGGCGTCGTTCTGGGGACGGAACCAAGCGACGGTGCGTTCGAGGCCGTCGCGGAGGCGCACGGTGGGCTCCCAGCCGAGCTCACGCCGGGCGACGGTGAGGTCGGGGCGGCGCACCTCCGGGTCGTCCACCGGCCGAGGGGTGGTGATGATGTCGACGTCGCTGCCGGCGATGTCCCGGATCGTCTCGGCCAGCTGACGGATCGACACCTCCTCGGGGTTGCCGATGTTGACCGGGTCGGTGTAGCCGGAGATCAGCAGCCGGAGGATGCCCTCGATGAGGTCGTCGACGTAGCACAGCGATCGGGTCTGGCTGCCGTCGCCGTGCACCGTGATCGGCTCACCTCGCAGTGCCTGTCCGATGAAGGCGGGTACGGCCCGGCCATCGTGCAGCCGCATGCGCTCGCCGTAGGTGTTGTGCGCGACGAATCCGCCTCCGGCCCAGAAGTTCTCGAGACCCGGCACGCTGAAGTCGTAGACCAGCTCGGTCGGTGGGACCTCCTCGATCGACCGCACCTGGGCCCAGACGACGTCGCCGGACCGGCGCGCGTTGAGCTCCTGCTCGACCCCGCGGTGCCAGTCGAGCGGGCTCCATGGCGCGACCTGCGCCAGGGTCAGCCGCCAGAACGGGCGACGGACGTCCGATGCGTCGGTCGTGGTGTTGCGGGTGTGGTACCGACCAACCGATGGCACCAGGCCGTACCGAGCCAAGGCGACGACGAGGTCGTCCTTGAGGTCCGTCGACGTCGTCGAGAACTCGTGTCGTTCGGCAGTGGCGAACTTGTCACCGGAGTGGACGCCATCACCTTCGCGGTACCCCTCGAGGAACCAACCGAGCCGCTCGAGAGGGAGGCCGAGGATCCACCCCGGGATCCGCTTCGCGCCGTCATCGAACCCGAGGTGCCGCAGGAACTCGAGGACGAGGAGGCCGTTGACGACGAGCGAGCCCGCCCGGTCCTCGTCCCGCAACGTGCGGACGACGTGGACGCCGAGCTCCCGTCGGAGGACCTTCTCCGTGCGGTCGAGGATCTCCGGCTCGCAGGACACGCTGATGGAGCGGTTCTTCGGCGGGGACTCCTGCCAGCAGCCCTCCGCCACGTAGAGCCCGAGGAACCACAGCAGCTCGTCCGACACGACGATCCGTCGCGGCAGTGCCGTGGAGTGGCCCGCGGAGCGGACGGCGATGTGGCCGTCCGGCGGCACGTCGATGCCAAGCACGTCGAGCATGCCGATCGGGACCGCGCCACCGCGCTTCCACCGGTCGACGGTCGCCCCGAGCGACTGGCGCGTCGTCGCCGTGCCGTGCTCGGTCGCGCGCCGGTGCAGGATGTCGACCATCGTCGAACGGTGTTCGAGGACCAGCTGGGGGAGCCCCTCGAACATCGCTCGCAGCCCCCACCGGTCGAGCCCTGCCGCGTCGGTGACGTCGAGGACGTCGACCGTCGTCCGGTCCCGCTCGGGGACCTCGATACGGGAGGTGATGGCCACGCGGTCACCGACCTCCAACTCCGTGACCGGTGTCGCCACGAGCTCGCCGTCCCGCCCTCGGGTGAAGAGGCTGTGATCCCCGGTGACCTTGATGCTGCGCCCGTAGCGCGTCCGGACCTCGAAACAGGGGCCGGTCGGGGCATGACCCTCGAGCGCGATCGTCTCCGTGCTGTGAGCGACGCCACCTCGGTCGACGGCCGGGACGTGGCACTTGTCGAGCACGGCTCGGTGTCCCACACGGGCTGCGAGCTCTCGGAAAGTCTCGCGCCGGAGCTCGGTCCCGTCGTCGTAGAGCACCTGCTCGTCGGCGAGCACGGAGTTGAAGATCCTCACGACGCGGACGTCGACGTCGTGGGTCCGGTGGTAGGCGTAGGTCATCGCCTCGGCGAACCGCTTGGCCTCGTCGTAGACACCACGGGGTCCGATCGGGTTGACGTGCCCCCAGTAGGTCTCCGGCTGCGGGTGGACCTGCGGGTCGCCGTACACCTCGGAGGTCGAGGCGAGCAGGAACGTCGCTCCGGTGGCCCGAGCCAGGCCGAGCGCCTTGTGGGTGCCGAGCGCCCCGACCTTCAACGTCTGGATCGGTAGCTCGAGGTAGTCGATCGGCGACGCTGGGGAGGCGAAGTGCAGGATCGCGTCGACCGTCCCGGGGAGGTGGAGGTAGTCGGTGACGTCCTGGTGCACGAACCGGAACTCCTCGAGGTGCTCGAGGAGCTCGAGGTTGGAGAGCTGTCCCGTGATGAGGTTGTCGATCGCCGTCACGCGGGCGCCACGCTCGATCAAGCGCGTGCACAGGTGCGAGCCGAGGAACCCGGCACCGCCCGTCACGACGACGTGCGTGCCCTCGATGCGGTCGTACCCCACGGATCCTCCGGGACCGGTAGCCGCGGCACCCTAGCCATCGGGCGGGCGTCGACCGGGAGCGGTCAGGTGGGGTGGCTCAGCTCGCGGGTGCGTCGTCGTCCGGCGTGGTGACGTCGTCCGGTGCCGACCCGTCGTCCGGTGCGGCTTCGTCGTCCGGCGCCGCACCGCGACCGCCCGGACCGCCGGCGTGGGCCGGGCGACCGGCACCGTCGGGCCTCTCGGCCTTCTCGGCCTTGTCGGCCTTCTCGGCCTTCTCCGGCTTGCCGGCGTGGTCGGGGCGTGCCGAGCTGCTGCCGCTCTTGCCGTCGCTGGCGGCCTCGGAGACGCGCTTGCCGTGCCCACCGCTACGAGCGCTCTCGCTGACGGCTGCGCCCCAACCTTCGTCCCCCGGACGGACGTCCGCCCCGTCGACCAACGCCGAGTGGACGCGCTCGGAGGTCTCCGAACCGCCTCCGCCGTCCTCGGTCCCGAACGCCTCGAGGTCCGGCGCGTCCGCGTCGCCGTCGTCGTTGGTCCCGTCGTCCGCGTCGCCGTCGTCCGCGTCGCCGTCGTCCGCGTCACCGTCGTCCGCGTCACCGTCGTCCGCGTCACCGTCGTCCGCGTCACCGTCGTCCG
>NZ_JBBEBZ010000082.1:0-4696 GCF_040882075.1 Nitriliruptor sp. | reverse complement strand
CGGGAGTGCGTGCGGGTGGGCACGGGTCGTTCGAGGCCGCAACCGATCCAGCCGCACCGGCCCTGGCAGGTGGGGCGTGAGAGACGGACGCGACCCCGCCACCTTCGCAGGTGACGGAATCGGGTTCGGTGCCAGGTGTTATCGCCATCGCATCACACCTGACTGCCGAACTTAGCTGTCCCAGACCACGCGGTGGAGCCGGTGCTTGCCGGGGATGCCCCGCAGGTTGGCCTTCGGACCCCGGCGGAACCGCAGCTCGAGCTCGTCCTCGACGCGTTCCCGGACGGCTTCCGACACGAGGATCTCGCCGCCATCAGCTTCGTTGCAGACGCGCGCCGCGAAGGCGACGTTGGAGCCGAAGAAGTCACCCTGCCGCGTCTGCACCTCACCCGTGTGCACCCCGATCCGCAACCGGAGCGGGACCTCGAGATCACCGTCGACCAGCTCACGTTGGAACGCGGCGGCGAACCGGACCGCGTCCACGGGCCGCTTGAAGGCCAGCATCAGCCCGTCCCCCTGGGACTTGACCAGCCGCCCATCGTGATCGCGCGCCGTCCGTCGGGCGGACCGTTCGTGGGCCTGGATGATCCGGTGGAACCTCGCGTCGCCGAGCTCGACGTTGAGCGCCGTGGAGCCCTCGACGTCGGAGAAGACCAGGGTGATGGTCCCGTCCGCGGCGAGGGCGGGCAGCAGCTGCGGCCGCAACGCGTCGACCCACGAGGTCACGGCCTGCACCGGATCGAGCACCAGCGGCGGCAGGGTCCCACCCAGCGAGAACCCGTTCTCGGTCCGCGTCTCCACCGCACGCTTGGCCGCGGAGGCGCCCTTGCGCGCGGCTCGCCAGGTCAGCCACCCCGCCAGGGCAGCGACCAACACGCTCGCGACGACGATCGCGACGATCCACCGGGTGTCCACGCGCGCAGCCTCGCGGGTCAGCGCCTGACGTGCCAACACCCGACCCGGGATACCGTCCGCCGACCGCAGCGGACCGCCGGACGACCCGGCAGCCAGGAGCCCCGGTGGACGTCAGCCGTTTCGAACGCGACACGGCCGTGGAGCCGATCGCCGATGGGCGCTACGCCGGTGCCATCGACCCGGGGTGGGCCGTCATCGACGGCGCGGCGCCGAACGGTGGCTACCTGATGGCGCTCGCTGCCCGGGCGATGCGCGACCCGGTCCCCGCGCACCCCGACCCGGTCACCCTCACCGCCCACTTCCTCGCGCCGCCGACCGTGGGCGAGGTCGAGATCGCCGTCGAGGTGCTCCGGAGCGGACGCCGTCACTCGACCGTCGAGGCGACCCTCTCGCAGGCTGGTGAGGCCAAGGTCCGCCTGCTCGGCGCGTTCGGGGACCTCGCCGCAGCGGAGGGACCGTCACGGGTCGATCGCCGCCCTCCCGAGCTGCCGCCGCTCGCGTCGTGCGTGGACTTCACCACCGAGCACGAACGCCGGGCCGAGGCGGGCGGGTTCCCACCGCCGCCGATCGCGCAGCGGTTCGACCACCGCATGCCGTCCGCGGTCCTCGGGTGGACCGAGGGAGCGCCGTCGGGTCGGGGACACATCGGCGGGTACCTGCGGTGGCGCGACGGATCGGAGATGGACACGCTCGGGCTGCTCGTCGTCGCCGACTGCTACCCACCGGCCATCTTCGACGCAGCGCTCGGGGACATCGGGTGGGTGCCGACCATCGAGCTCACCGTCCAGGTGCGTGCCCGCCCGTCCCCCGGCTACCTGGCGGGGTGGTTCACCACCGAGGCGGTGACCGACGGCTACCTCGAGGAGGACGGCGAGGTGTGGGATGCCTCCGGCCAGCTCGTGGTGCTGTCACGCCAGCTCGCGCTCGCATCCCGGCCCCGCCGCTGAGTCCGGTCCCGGACGTGCCACGGTGGTCGGCAGCGTGAAGGCGAAGGTCGACCCTTCCCCTGGCTCGGACCGCACGCTCACCTCTCCGCCCATCGCCCGCACGTAGCGGGCCACCAGCGCCAACCCGATCCCCGATCCACGGACCGCGTTGCTGACCGAGGAGCGAGCACGGAAGAACGGATCGAAGACGTGGCTCGCCTCCCAGGGCGGCAGTCCGATCCCCCGGTCCTCCACCTCGATGCGGACCCACGGGCCCTCCACGGCGGCGTGCACCACGACCCGCGTCTCCGGTTCGGAGAACTTGACGGCGTTCGACAGCAGGTTGGCGAGCGTGCGGCGCAACAGGGTCGGGTCCGCGTACACCGAGACCGACGGCACAGCGACCTCGACGTGCCACCCGCGGGTGACGTGCTCGAGTTCCGCGACGATCGCATCCACCGCGGCGGGCAGGTCGACCACCTGCAGCGCGGGTTCGGACCCCACGCCACGCTCGAGGGCGGCCAGCTCGAGGAGCTCGTCGACGAGCTCGCCGAGCTCCGACGCGTGACGACCGACCCGCGCGAGGAGGTCGTCGCGGCGGGCGGAGTCGAGACGCTCACCGTGCACCCGGAGCGTCTCGGTGAACCCCGCGATGGAGGTCAACGGCGTCCGCAGCTCGTGCGACACCGAGGCGACGAAGTCGCGCCGGGCGTCCAGGGTCTGCTGCAGCTCGGTGACGAGCTGGCGTTCGAGCTCCAGCCGACGAGCGTTGCGGAGGGCGGCGCCCGCGAAGGCGGCGATGGCACGCGCGAGCTCCTCCTCATCGGCATCGAGGTGGGGATCGTCGAGCCAGACCACCAGGACCCCGGCTCGCCCACCCCCGTGGGTGGGCAGGGGGACGACCAGCCGGTCACCCTCGACCCACGGCTCCTCGGCGCCGCTGCCGGCGGTGATCGCGAGCTGCTCCGCCTCACCGAGGTCCGCGGGAGGGACACCGGCCACCGCCGCCACGGTCGGGGGCTGCCCGTCCTCCTCGAGCAGCAGCACGCAGCTGGTGGCGTGCAGGAGCCGGTGCGCGGCGCCTGCGACCTCGATCGACAGCTGTTCGCGATCGGTGGTCGAAGTCAGCAGGAGCGCGGCTCGCTTCAGCTCGTCCGCGCGCTTCGCCAGGTCGTGGTGGTGCCAGGCGCGCTCGACGACGTCCGGCAGAGCTTCGATGTACCCGCGGTCCTTGGCGAGGTAGTTGGCCGCACCCGCGCGCATGGCGGCGACGGCGACCTCGGTCGACCCGGCCGCGGTGACCATGATCACCGACGGGGGGTGCGGACGAGCCTGGATCGCGGCGAGGACCTCCAGGCCGTCACGGCCGGGGAGGCGGTAGTCGAGGAGCACGAGATCGACGTCGACGCACGCCTCCAGCGCTTGCTCGGCCACGCCGACCGCGGAGACCCGCATGCCGGCCGCGCTCAAGCGACGCGCCATGAGGGTGCGGTGGTCGAGGTTGTCGTCGACCACCAGCACCTTGATACGTCCACGTCCCGAGGAGCCTGCGGCGGCGGGGGGGTCGATAGCGAGGTCCACGGTTCTCATCAGACCGGCGGCTCGGGGAGCACGGCGGTGTGGGTCCAGAACCTGCTCATCGACACCAGCTTGTCGCTCAGCTCGGCGAAGGCGGGCCGCTTGATCAGGTAGGCGTTCCCGCCGGCTCGGTAGCTGTCATCGACGTCCTGCTGCCGTTCGGAGGAGGTGAGCACCGCGATCGGGATCGAGCGCAGCTCCGGGTCGTTCTTGACCACGTCGAGCACCTCCAGGCCTGCGACGCGGGGCATCTTGAGATCCAGGAGCACCAGGTGTGGCCGCGGACGGTCGTGGTACTCGCCGCGGCGGTAGAGGTAATCGAGCGCCTCCGCCCCGTCGCTCACGGATTCGATCTCGAAGGCGACCTCGTCCACCCCACGCAGGGCGCGGGTGATGAAGAAGACGTGGTCCTCGTTGTCCTCCGCGACGAGCACCCGCACGGTCCTTCTCACACGCCGACCTCCTGTGGCGCACCCACGTCGATCACCAGCACCGACGCGGGCAGGTGGATGCGGAACTCGGCGCCACCATCGTGGTCCCCGATCCAGATCCGACCACCGAGCGATCCGGCGACCTTCCGACAGATGGCGAGCCCGATGCCGGTCCCGGAGGTGGCATCCTGCACGTCGAGCCGCTCGAACACCCCGAACACCCGCTCGCGGTACTCGGCGGGGATACCGGGCCCGTCGTCGCGGACCACCAGCTCGACGCCGCCGTCGTCGGCCGGCTCAGCGTCGATCTGGACGGTCGCGCCTTCGGGTCGACCGTGCGTCACGGCGTTGTCCACCAGGTTCTGCAGCAGCTGACGGATGCGGGTGCCGTTGGCCCACAGGTTCGGGAGCGAGCCCGCCGTGACCGTGACGTTCGGGTGCGTGGTCCGCGTCTCGACGGTGATGTCGGCGACCACGGCGGCGAGGTCGACCTCCTCGGGCGTGACCTGGACGCGACCGATCCTGGACAGCTCGAGCAGGTCGCCGATGATCGACTCCATGTAGCGCCCGTTGGTCTCGAGCCGGTCGAGGAACCAGCGCGCTTCCTCATCGAGCGCCTCGCGGTGATCGGCGACGAGCAGCTCGACGTAGCTGAGCATGGCGATGAGCGGGCTCTTGAGGTCGTGCGACGCGCTGTAGACGAAGGACTCGAGCTCGGCGTTCGTGGCCGCCAGGCCCTGGCGCGCGGCCTGTTCGCTGGCGAGCAGGTCGGCGCGGGCGAGGGCGAGGTCGGCCAGCAACCCGGTCCGCTCGAGCAGCTGCAGCTCCTCGGCGCCGAAGAACGGG
>NZ_JBBEBZ010000081.1:1293-4713 GCF_040882075.1 Nitriliruptor sp. | reverse complement strand
GCTCGATCTCGTAGTCCGGGAACAGCAGCCACGGGACCACCACGACCATCGACACGTCGGGCTCATCGACGCTCTCGAGCAGCTGGAAGATGCTGTCGTCACCGAGCGAGACCAGCTGGAAGCGGTGCAGGTGACCGAAGCCCGGGATGCCGTCCGCGAAGCGCAGGACGGTCCCCTGCAGCTGGACCTCGTCGGTGTCTGCCACGGTGCCGTGGTCCTTCGAGATCGCGGGGCGGTCGGTGCGGGCGGAGGCTAGCGGAGGAAGTCGACCAGGGAGGGTTGCAGGACGCGGCTGAGCGCGGCCAGCGTGGCCTGGTAGGCGACCTCCTGGGTCTGCAGCTCCATCACCGCACCGGCGATGTCGACGTCCTCGGTGACGGCGAGCTCGCTACGGATGGAGAGCTGCTCGTCGGCGTTGCGCGCCATGGCGGCCTCCACCCGGTTGGTCGCAGCGCCGAGGATCGACTGCTGGTCGCCGATGCGCTCCATGGCGACGTCCAGCTCGGCGAGCTTGCCCGTCAACGTCGCCTGGTCCCCGTTCCGGAGCGCCGCGGCGATGGTGTCGAGGAGCGAGAACACGTCGGTGGGGTCATCGGGCGCGACAGCGAAGGGACCGAACGCGTCCGCGGCGGTGACGTTGACCTTGACGACGTCGTGTTCGCTGACGCGGCGGTTGATGACCCCGTCGTCACCCCCGTAGCGCCACACCCCACCGTCTGGGACGACGGCCTTCCCCTCGGCGAACCCGGTGAACAGCGGACGGCCGGCGTGCTGGGAGTTGGCGATGCCGATCAGCTCGTCGCGGATCGCCTCGATCTCGGTCGCCATCGCCCGCTGCGAGCCCGGGTCCTGGTTGCTGGCACCCGACACGGTCAGGTCGCGCGCGCGGTGCAGGCGCGTGGTCGCCCCCTCCAGCTTGCTGTCGGCGAGCGCGAGCCAGGACGACGCGTCGGCGCCGTTGCGGGCCTCCTGGACGCGGGCACGCTGGCTGGCTCGCAGGAGCAGCCCGCGGTTGGCCGCGGCGGGATCGTCGGAGGGCTTGAGGATCGCCTTGCCGGTCCCGAGCTGAGACTGGGCGCGCTCGAACCGCTCGAGGCGGTTCTGCAGCCGGGACAGCTGGCTGTTGACCATCGTCCCCTGGGTGATGCGCATGCTCGGGCTCCTAGCGGCCGACGAGGCCCATGCGGTTGATGAGGACGTCCAGCGCCTGGTCGACGGCGGTCATCATGCGGCTGCTGGCCTCGAGAGCCCGCTGGTAGGACAGCATCTGGACCATCTCCTCGTCGAGCGAGACGCCGTGCATCCCGTCGCGAGCGGTCCCCGCTGCTGCTGTGAGCTGCTGCTGCGCCCGAGCCGCCCGGCCGGTGGCCTCCACGTTGGCGGCATGTTCGGTCACGAACGATCGCAACCGCCCATCGAGCGTGCCGGTCCGCAGATCGGCCAGCTTGGTGGCGTTGTCTCCATCGTGGGGCGCCGCGGAGGGGCCCTCGGCAGCCGCCAGCTGGCCAGGATCGGTGATCAGCACCTGCAACGTGAGCGCCTCGGCGCCAGCGGTGACACCCAGCAGGGGTCCGCCGTTCACGTTCTCCGAGACATAGCCGGACGCGTGGGTCGCGTTCAACTGCGTCACGAGGTCATCGACGAACGCGTCGAGCCCGTCCCGCAACCCGGGGAGGTCCTCGGTGAGGGAGGTCTGCAGCCCCGCGACCTCGCCGCCGGGTGTGACCGCGACGCCGGCGGGGTGACGGATCTCGTTGGTGTCGACGTCGAACGCGAGGGGCGTGGCGCGGGTGCCGCTGACCACCGCCAGGCCTGACACGCTGATCCGGACGCTGCCGCTGTCCTCGAGGGTGACGGTGGCCCCGATACGGCGTGACAGGTCGTCGAGGACCCGGTCGCGCGCGTCGAGCAGGTCGTTCGGTGCCCCGCCGGTCCCCCGCGCCTCGAGGATGCGACCGTTGAGGTCGGCCGCCTGCTCGAAGAGCGCGTTGACCTCCTTGACCGCCAGATCTAGGCTGTTGATCGTGTCCTTCTCGAGGATCTCGAGCCCGCCGGCGACGGACCTGACGCGCGCCGTCAGCGACTCGAGAGCCGACAGCACCTGGCGCCTGGTGGCGGTGTCCTCCGGGCGGAGCGCGAGCTCCTCGAAGGACGCCCACAGCTCGGTCAGTTCGCCGGTGAGCCCGTTCTCGGGTTCGCCGAGCACCGCCTCGGCGCGGGCGAGCAGATCGGCACGGACGTCGAGCTTGCCGTTCTGGCCCATGTCGCTGCGCAGGCGGGCGTCGAGGAAGCTGTCCCGCATCCGGGTGATGTCGTCGACCGTCACCCCGGTGCCCATCGGCCCGTTCGGTGACAGGTACGGGTAGCTGGTGCTGAGGTCGACGCGCTGGCGCGTGAAGCCAGGGGTGTTGGCGTTCGCGACGTTGTGGGCCGCGGTGTCCATCCCGACGCGGGCGGCGCGGATCCCGGAGAGGGCCGTGTGGAGCGAGACGGAGACCATCTACAGCGCCTGGTCGACGAGGGCGGGACCAGCTGACGAGGAGCGGCGCCCATCGGGGTCGTAGGTCAGCCGGTGCTCACTGCCGCCGGTGAGGGCAGCCATGGTCTGCTGGACGCGGTGCAGACCCGAGGAGGCGAGGCGGCGGTTGTCGACGGCGACGGACTCGATCTCGGAGGTCAGCGACAGGAACGCCTTGCGGTGGTCGTCGAAGATCGCGGCCCAGGGCTCCGGGGAACGGTCGGCGAGGGTCGACAGGTAGAGCTGATCGATGCTGACCCCCCACGTCACCGCGAGGGCCTGCACCACGTCGTCGCGGTGGGTCTCGGCGTCCCGCAGGCGGGAGAGGACCGAGTCGACCTCGTTCAGGCAGATGCCCGTGTAGCGCTGTTCGTCGGCGGCCAGGAGCATGCGGGTGCACACGAGCTTGTACAGGAGCAGCTCCGTGAGGTGCCGTTCCTGCCACAGCGTCTCGGCCAGCTCCTCGAGGTGGCCGACATCCCGGGTGTCATCCATGGACCGCAGGTCGGTCGGTCGACGGCCCGGTTAAGAGAACGGCGCGCCCGAAGGCGGCGCTTCACCGGACGGTGTCGAGCAGGTCCTCGGCGCCAGCCGACGCCGCCTCGCGCAGGCTCGCGTGGGTGGGGGCATCCGGCACGTGGGCGGGACGACCGGTGGCCATCTCGCGGCGCAGCGCCGGGACGATCTCTCCGCCGAGGATCTCGAGCTGTTCGAGCACGGTCGACAGGGGCAGCCCCGCGTGGTCGACGAGGAACAGCTGACGCTGGTAGTCGCCGACGTGGTCACGCATGCCGGCGTAGCGTTCGATGACCTGCTGCGGTGACCCGACGGTCAGCGGGGTCATCTCGGTGAAGTCCTCGAGCGACGGGCCGCGTGGTGGGCGAGGACGGCACGAACGGCGG
>NZ_JBBEBZ010000081.1:0-1193 GCF_040882075.1 Nitriliruptor sp. | reverse complement strand
GGTGAAGTCCTCGAGCGACGGGCCGCGTGGTGGGCGAGGACGGCACGAACGGCGGGTTGTGGTGCTCACCGGAGGCGAACACGTCGAGTCCGACCTCCTCGGCCTTCAGCGCGATGGTGACCATCGCCTGGATGCGCTCGGCCTCGGTCGGCGTGCGTCCCGTCGTCGGGTCGGGGGTGACATCCCCGACCGAGAAGATCCCGAACTGCATCGCGCACCCTTCCGGTGGTCCGTTGCGTCTGCAACCAGGTGAACGCGGCCGCACACCGGCGTGTTCCCGGGCGCGGCCGCGGACCGGTCAGCTGTGCTGCTTCTCGTGCGAAGCGATCTGGGAGCGGACGTCGTCCATGTCGAGGGCACGCAGCTGGGTGACGAGGTCCTCGACGGCGGCCTGCGGCAGGGCGCCGGGCTGCTGGAAGACCATGATCTCCTCGCGGAAGGCCATGAGGGTCGGGATGCTGCGGATACCGAACTGGCCGGCGAGGAGCTCCTGGTCCTCGGTGTCGACCTTGCCGAAGACGACGTCGGGGTGGTCCTCGGAGACGGCGTCGTAGGTGGGCGCGAAGCTCTTGCACGGGCCGCACCAGGCGGCCCAGAAGTCGACGAGGACGATGTCGTTGTCGCGGATGGTGCGCTCGAAGTCGAGCGCGGTGAGGTCACGGGTGGCCACGGAGGGCTCCTCTCGAGGTCGGTGTGCTCGGGGAACCGCCCGGAAGGTCCGGACATTCCCGGCGTGGCCGGCCGTTCGCGCGAGACGGCGGGGGTAGGTTCGGAGGGGCGACGAGAGGATGATGCGTGAGGCGGTGGCCGGGGTTCGCGGCGAGCCTGGCGGTGCTGGCGGCGCTCACGACCGCCTGCACGTCGGCGGACCAGGGCCCGGTCGACGTCGCGATCGTGGAGCTCGTCGAGGACCAGGACGCCCTCCACGGCCGCCAGGTCACGACCCGGGGGGTGGTCCGCAGCTTCGACGAACCGCTCCACCACTGGATCGAGGACGAGGACCAGAACCGCGTCGAACTGACCCCGCAGGAGCTCGTCAGCCCGCACCTCGGTGATCGCATCGAGGTGACCGGG
The DNA here is from genome assembly GCF_040882075.1 of Nitriliruptor sp. Lineage (NCBI taxonomy): Bacteria > Bacillati > Actinomycetota > Nitriliruptoria > Nitriliruptorales > Nitriliruptoraceae > Nitriliruptor > Nitriliruptor sp. The sequence goes on along the minus strand of NZ_JBBEBZ010000081.1, from coordinate 119 downwards.
CGCTACACCTTCCGAGACGACGAGGGACGCCGTATCGCGATCGAGGACCTCGAGGTGCTCGACGAGGGCGACCTCGACTCCGCCTGAGCTGAGAGGAACCAGCCGTGACATCGAGCTTC
>NZ_JBBEBZ010000080.1:0-4796 GCF_040882075.1 Nitriliruptor sp. | reverse complement strand
ACCTCGACCTCGACCGGGATGCCCGCCCAGTGCTCGATGGCGAGCTTGCCGACCATCCCCGAGTGCAGCGAGGTGCCGCAGGCCAGGATGAACACCTTGTCGATGCGGGCGAGCTCGCCCTCGTCGGAGCGCAGCTCGTCGAGCTGGAGCCGCCCCTCGGCGAAGCGGTCCCGCAACGTGTCGGCCACCGCCTGGGGCTGCTCGTGGATCTCCTTGAGCATGAAGTGCTCGTAGCCCTGCTTCTCGGCGGCGTCGAGGTCCCAGTCCACGCGGTAGCGGTGCGGCTCGACGCTGTTGCCGTCGACGTCCACGACCTCGTACCCGTCGGGGGTGATGCGGGCGATCTGGCCGTCGAGCAGGGCCGCGACGTCGCGGGTGTGCGCGATCAGGGCAGCCACGTCCGAGGCGCAGTACCCGACCCCGTCGGCGTGGGCCACGATCAGCGGCGCCTCGTGCTTGGCCACCACGATCGTGTCGGGGTCGTCGGTGGTCACGAAGCACAGCGAGAACGCGCCCTCGAGCTGCGCGACGACCTTGCGCACGGCCAGCAGCAGGTCCGGGTCGCCGTCCTGGGCGTCGAGCTCGCGCGCCACGAGGTGGGCGGTGACCTCGGTGTCGGTCTCGGACAGGAACGTCGCGTCGTCGCCGAGCGAGGCGCGCAGCCCCTGGTAGTTCTCGATGATCCCGTTGTGGACCACGGCGACGCGGCCGGAGGGGTCGAGGTGGGGGTGGGCGTTGACGTCGTTCGGGGCGCCGTGGGTGGCCCAGCGGGTGTGTCCGATCCCGGTGCGTCCGCTGGTCGGCTCGCTCTCGAGCGCCCCGATCAGGTTGGCGAGCTTGCCGGCCCGCTTGACGTGCGCGAGGTCGCCGTCCGTGTCGACCACCACGATGCCCGCGGAGTCGTACCCGCGGTACTCGAGACGCTGCAGCCCGGCGATGATGCCGTCGACCGCGTCGTCACGTCCGGTGATGCCGATGATGCCGCACACGAGCGATCCTCCACGCTGGGCTTGAGACCGGCCGATCCTACCGACGGGGCCTGCGGCCACGGACGGCCCGGTCGGCCGGTCCGCCCGCCGCCCACGATCCGGGGCACCCGTGCCACCGGAGGCGGCACCGGACGGCTCGCTCAGAGCGTGCTGCGGACCTCGAGGTCGCGTTCGACGTCGAGGTTGCCGTCGTCGAGCTCGATGTCGACCTCCCAGCGTTGGTCGCCGCGGGTCAACGTGAAGCTCAGCGCGTCGTCATCGTCCTCGCGGTCGCCGACCTCCCACCCGTCGGCCGGGCTCAGGTCATCCACCACGAGCCGATCGCCGTCGATCGACACCGTCACGCTGCCCGCATCCCCGACCTCGAAGGTGCCGGCGTCCGCGTCGTCGAGGTCGTGGTCGATGCTCACCTCGAGCCGGCTGCCGTCGTCCTCGAGGTCGACGTGGAACTCGTAACTCTCGCCGTCCCGTTCGAGGTCGACGTCGATCTCGTCGCCGTCGACCTCCTCCTCGGTCCCGTCCCAGCCATCGGCCGGGCGGACCTCGTCGAGCGACAGGACCCCGTCCGAGAGCGAGAACGTGACGGTGCCGGCATCGCCGACGCGCCAGGTCCCCGGCTCAGCCGTGCTGCCGTCCACCTCGCCACCCGTGCCGGAGGGGTCCGCGTCGGCCCCGTCCCCTGCGTCGTCCCCACCGTCAGCCGCCTCGGTGGTGGCGTCCCCGCCAGTCCCATCGGTCCCATCGGTCCCATCGGTCCCATCGGTCCCCTCGGTCCCATCCTCGAGCGCGATCGGGTCGCTCGCCGCGCCGTCGTCGCTGTCACACCCTGCGAGCAGCACCGCGGTGGCCAGCAGCGACGCCGACAGGGATGAGGCGGGACGGCGCACCGGGGCTCCGGTCAGGAGGTGGGACGGTCGCCGTCAGGTGGCTCGGCACCGTCGGTGGTGACGTCGGCGTCGAGGGTGCCGTCCACCGGTCCGACCCGGACGCGTTCGACGGTCCGGTCGGTCACCGCCACCACCTCGATGCGGTGTCTGCCGAAGGTGACCTCGTCGCCCACCACCGGGAGACGTCCGAGCAGCTCGGTGACGAGGCCCCACGGTGGCCGCGTCGGTGTCGGGCGCGGTGACGTCGAGGTCGTCGAGGTCGTGGACCGGGAAGCGACCGACCAGCTCGAGCACCCCGGCCTCGCCGCGGATCACCTCGGCGATGTCGGCGTCGTGCTCGTCGTAGATCTCACCGACGAGCTCCTCGACGAGGTCCTCCACGGTGATGATCCCCTCGAGCGAGCCGTGCTCGGAGACCACGATCGCCATCTGGCGTCGTTCGAGCTGGAGCTGCCGGAGGGCGTCGAGCGCGCCGGCCGACTCGGGTAGGACGACGGTCGGTTCGGCGTGGTCGCCGACGATGCCGGTCCGGCCAACGAGCGCGAGGACCGACACGTACCGGTCGGCGTCGTCCAGCCGGTCGGCGTACACCGGTGCCCGCGAGTGCCCGGCCGCGGCCAACTCGGCGATCGCCTCGTCGACGGAGGTGGACTGGGACAGACCGAGGACGTCCGGACGCGGGGTGACGATCTGTCGGACGGTCCGGTCGGCGACCTCGAGCGCACCGGCGATGACCTGACGCTGGAACCCGACGTAGAGGTCCCCGCTGGTGACCAGGTCACGGACCTCCTCGTGGGTGACGTCCTCGCCGGTCCGGGTCGGGTCGCCGCCGAACAGGCGGACGACGAGGTCCGTGGAGCGCGACAGCACCCAGACGAGCGGCCCGGCGGCCGTCGCGAGCCCCGACAGCGGACGGGCGACGAGCAGCGCCCAGCCCTCGGACCGCTGCATCGCCAGGCGCTTCGGAGCCAGCTCACCGAACACCAGGGTGACGAACGACAGGATGGCGGTGACCACGAAGATCGCGCCACCGCGAGCGGCGCCGCCGAGGAACGACAACGGTTCGACGAGGGGTTCGGCCAGCGTGACGGCCGCGGTCGCCGAGGCGAGGAAACCCGCGAGCGTGATGCCGATCTGGATCGTGGAGAGGAAGCGGTTGGGCTGTCGGGTCAGCTTCGCCAGCGCTCGACCGCTGCGCGAGCGCTTCTCGAGCCGGTCGACCTGCCCCTCACGGAGCGTGATCAGCGCGATCTCGCTCCCAGCGAACGCGGCGTTCAGGAGCACCAGCACGCCGACCAGGGCGAGCTGGGTACCTAAGCCGTCCACGGATCCTCTCGGTTCGGGGGTCGCGGAGGGTACCGACGCGGTGTCCGGCCTAGATGGTCAAGTGGTCGCGGACCGTGTCGGCGATGCGGTCGACCGACCGCTGCGCGTCGTCGGCCGTCTCGGCCTCGGCCATCACCCGGATGATGGGTTCGGTCCCCGACGGGCGCAGCAGCACGCGGCCCGCATCACCGAGGCGCTCCTCCTCCTCGCGGACCACGTCCCAGACCGGCTCGGCGCCGTCGAGCGCGTCGCGGTCCACGTCGCGGACGTTGACGAGCACCTGCGGCAGCCGGGTCATGACGGTCGCCAACTCCTTGAGGCTCGCGCCGGTCGAGCGCACCACCGACAGCAACTGCACGGCGGACAGGATCCCATCCCCGGTGGTCGCGTGGTCGAGCGCGATGAGGTGGCCGGACTGTTCACCACCGAGGTTCATCCCGCGCTCGCGCATCGCCTCGAGCACGTAGCGGTCCCCGACGGCGGTCTCGACCACCTCGATCCCGAGCCCGGCCATGGCGCGCTTGAACCCGAGGTTGGTCATCACGGTGGTGACGACAGCGCCGCCGCTGAGGGTGCCCTGGTGGTGCATCTGGCGGGCGAGGATCGCGAGGATGACGTCGCCGTCCACCTCCGCGCCCTCGTGGGTCGCGGCGACGAGCCGGTCGGCGTCACCGTCGTGGCTGATGCCCGCATCGGCGTCGTGCTCGAGCACCGCCTGCGCGATCACATCGGGGTAGGTCGAACCACACCCGGCGTTGATGTTCTCGCCATCGGGCGAGCAGTGGATGCTGATCACCTCGGCGCCGAGCTGGCGGTAGACCTGCGGCGCGATCGAGGAGGCCGCACCGTTGGCACCGTCGACCACGACGCGCAGGCCCGAGAGGTCGACGTCGGCCAGCCCGACGATGTGCTCGATGTAGCGGCTGACCGCAGCCGGGTCCCGCAGACGACGTCCCACCCCGGTGCCCGTCGGACGGCGCCCGTCGTCGTCCTCCATCAACTGTTCGAGCCGCTCCTCCTCGGCGTCGCTCAGCTTGTAGCCGTCGGGGCCGAAGATCTTCACGCCGTTGTCGCCGACGGGGTTGTGCGAGGCCGAGATCATCACGCCGGCCGCGGCGGCGGACCGCTTGGTGAGGTGGGCCACCGCGGGGGTGGGGACCACGCTGACCGAGACCGCGTCGGCGCCCGCCGAGGTCAGACCGGCGATGAGCGCCGCGTCGATCATCTCGCCCGACCAGCGAGGATCGCGTCCGATCAGGACCGTGGGTCGCTTGTCGCCACCCTCGTGGAGGACCGTGCCGAGCGCGCGGCCGACGCTGACCGCCAGCTCGGGTGTGAGGTCGACGTTGGCCTTCCCCCGGATCCCGTCGGTTCCGAAGATGCGTCCCACCCTGGCTCCTCGCTGCCGCTGCACGGGGCTCCCCGCGGGCGGAGCCTACGGCTCTGTGCGTGGCGACGAGGGTGCCCGCCCGGACACCGGGAGGGCCCGCCGCTGGCGTCTACCGGTCGACCGTGAGGGGCACGGCTGCCCCCGCTCACCTACCGGTCGACCGGGAGGGGCACGGCTGCCCCCACTCGCCTACCGGTCGACCGG
>NZ_JBBEBZ010000079.1:0-4857 GCF_040882075.1 Nitriliruptor sp. | reverse complement strand
ACGAACGGTTCGACGACGATGGGCCCGATCCCTTCGGGGAGGTAGGTGAACTCCCACCGCAGCTCGTCGACCTGATCGGAAGGCTGGCCGGACGGTTCGAGCACGTAGACGTGGAGGGTGTTGATGCCGGGCGCGGACGGATCGATCGAGAGGTCGATCTCGAGCTCGTCACCGAACGGTGCGGTCACGAAGGTCGGTCCGGACAGGCCAGATGCGACGGCGGCGGGTTGGATGCTGACCAGGAAGCCGGTGATCGCCAGGACGCCCGCGAGGAGGGCGAGTTCGGTGCGCACGGTCCGTTGCAGGGTCGTCCACGCTTCGCCGGTCGTGGCTCCGCGGCTGTCGAGGGTGTCCGGCGCGAGGTCGGTACTGGCACCGGCCGGGACCGCATGCGCGGTCACCGCCGGTACGAGCTGCCGCCGGTTGTAGGCGGCGACGGTCACCACCGCGGCTACGAGCGCGAGCTTGGCGATCAGGGTCAAGCCGTAGGTCGTTGAGATGAGTGCACCGAAGCTGCGCACCAGGGGTAGGGCCATCGCGGTCCCGGCGAGGCCGAGCGTCATCACGGACCACAGGGCGAACCGGCTGAACCGGCCGACGAGGTCCGCGGCGCCGACCGGATCGTCGTGTCGTCGTCGGTCACGGAGGCTGACCGCGATCAACGCCAAGCAGGCCAGCCACGACGCGGCGCCTGCGAGGTGGATCGCGTCGCCGGCCACCAGCAGCCACGTCGGCTCGATGCTGCGCTGGTGCCCGTCGAGCAGGTAGGAGCCGAGGGTGACGGCGCTGGCGGTCGCCAGCGCCCACGTCGGCGCGGTCCGCTGCCACAGCACCCACAGCAGCACGAGACCGATCGCGCGGACGACGATCGCCTGCCCGAAGCTCGAGGTGAGCGTCGACGTCAACGTGGCGCCGTCCGTCAGCGCCTCGAACAGCCCGTAGCCGGACACCGCAGCGGCCTGGAACGGCACGTGGAGGAGCGTGGCCGCCAACCCGATCGCGGCCGCCGCCCGAACGAGACTGACGGCGCGTCGGCGGTCGGCGTCGCGTCCGGCGATCGCCACCACGAACGCGATGGCACCGGCCGCGAGGAGCGTGCCGGCGTACCCGATACCCCGCAGGATGGACCCGACGGTGCCGACCCAGCCCGCGGCCGGCCCGGCGATGGCCTCGACCGCGGCATCATCCAGCGCGGTAGCGTCGCCGATCGTGAAGGTCGTCGTGCCGGCGATGGGGTGCGCGTCCACGGATGTGACGCGGTAGGCGACGACGTACGCGGCGGCGTCGAGCTCCGAGGGCAGTGCGACCGCGATCTCGTTCGCCGAGCCGGTGTCGATGACGCCGTCGTCGACCCGGACACCCTCGCCGTCGAAGACCCGCAGTGCATCGGGGCCGGCCTCGACCTCCTCGTTGAACTCGAGACGGACCTCCTCCGGTGCGGCTTCGAGCTGTTCACCTGCAGCCGGTGACGCGCTCGTCAGAGCGGCGTGGGCCGAAGCCGGGGCGGGCGTGCCCAGCAGGACCGCCACGCAGACCAGCGCCTGAAGTGCGACGGTCCGCACGACGAAGGACGAACGGGCGGCGTTCACGTCCACGAACTCCCTGCTCGCTGCAGTGTCCGGACGCTGCAGCGACGGCGCACGTAGCGGCTCCTGTGAGCGCTGTCCCGTCGGACGCGAGAGATCGCGAAGACCACCCGGCCCTCCTACTGATCGTGGCACGGCCAAGATCCGGACGTTAGCTACTACGGTACCGTAGTGAACCGTCGTTACGACTTTCGGGGCCGAAGCGATGCCCGCCGAGCGCCCCATCATCCTGGGACGGTGCACCGGCTTTGACTCGCTGCCGGCCAGGCTCTCCGCGGAGGTTGACGTGAGCACGAACGTGAAGATCTCGGCCGCTTTGGTCGCGGCCGTCCTCCTCGGCCTCGTCGTGACTGGGTGGGTGACGTCACCCGGCAGCGCCGACCGCCCGAGCACGGCGACCGGCGCGGACGGTGAGGTGCCGGTGGTCCGTGAGGACAGCCACCGGCTCTCGACCGCTGAGAACGGTCAGGTGACGCTGGTGGAGTTCCTCGACTTCGAGTGTGAGAGCTGTCGCGCCGCCTACCCGCTGGTCGAGGAGCTGCGCGAGGAGTACGCCGGCGAGGTGAGCTTCGTGGCCCGCTACTTCCCGCTGCCGGGGCATCCCAACTCCGAGACCGCTGCGGTGGCTGCCGAGGCTGCCGCTCAGCAGGGGGCGTTCGAGCCGACGTACCGACGGCTGTTCGAGACCCAGGAGTCGTGGAGCCACCAGGAGGCGTCCCAGGCGGACGTTTTCCGAGGTTTCGCCGAGGACCTCGGGCTCGACCTCGACGCCTACGACCGCGCGGTCGCCGATCCTGCGACGCTCGAGCGCATCGAGCAGGACCGCCACGACGGGCTCGCGCTCGGGGTCGAGGGCACGCCGACGTTCTTCCTCAACGGCGAACTGCTGGTCCCCACGAGCGTGGAGCAGTTCCGGGCCGCGATCGAAGCCGAACTCGGTGGCTGAGTTGTCGGGCGCCAGCACGCGACCGGCGCCGCAGACTGGTGCCGAGGGCGGCCCGCCGGGCCACGATGTCCGCCTCGGCTGGTTGTTGATCGGCGGTGGGCTGGCCGGCCTGCTCGCGGCGTTCACGCTGACCGTCGAGAAGTTCGCCCTGGTGGCCGATCCGACGTACGTGCCGAGCTGCAGCATCAACCCGGTGGTCAGCTGCGGATCGGTGATGGCGTCGGCGCAGGCGGAGATGTTCGGTTTCCCGAACCCGCTGCTCGGCCTCATCGGGTTCACGGTGGTCGTGGTGACCGGAGCGGTCATGCTTGGCGGTGCCAGGCTGCCCCGGTGGTACCGGTTCGGGTTCCAGGCGGGTGTCACCTTCGGGGTGCCGTTCGTCCACTGGCTCGCGTTCCAGAGCCTGTACCGGATCGGTGCGTTGTGCCCCTACTGCTTGGTGGTCTGGGCGGTGACGATCCCGGTGTTCTGGTACGTCACGCTCGACAACCTCCGTACCTGGGGCTCCGCGCGACCGGTCAGGTGGGTCCGCCGGTTCCACGGTGTGATCTTGACCGTGTGGCTGCTCGCGATCGTGGTTGCCATCGCGGTGCGGTTCTGGTCGTCGTGGCTGCTGTTGTGGTGACCGTCCACCGACCGGGAGGTGCTGACGTGCGGCGTTCGACCTTGGTTGCGCTGTCCGCGCTGCTGCTCGTCGCTGGCTGTGGCCAGCAGGGGGAGGTGGCGGACTTCGGGCCGGGTGCGCCCGGCCCCGATGCGCCGCAGCTCCCGGCTGATCGTGAGCTCGATCTGGGGCAGGTGGAGGTCGCCGACGACCTCCCGCCGAGCGACGCTGTGCTCGCCGATGCCGGCTGGGCCGAGGTGGCCGGTTGGATCCGTCGTGAGGTCGAGGCTGGTCGCCCTGTCCTGGTGAACCTGTTCGCGAGCTGGTGCGATCCGTGCGAGCGTGAACTGCCTCTGCTGGTCGATGCGGCGAACGCCACCGACGACATCGCGTTCCTCGGTGTCGCCCACCAGGACCAGCGCGGGAACGCCCAGACGCTGATCGACGACGCCGACGTCGCCTTCCCGACGCTGTACGACCCGTTCGGGCAGACCGCGCCCGAGGTCGGTGCGCGGGGGATGCCCACCACCTTGGTCTTCGACCGCGACGGGCGGCTCGCCGGTCGGGTGATGGGCGAGCTGACCGAGGAGAGCCTCGGCCAGCTCCTCGACGAGGTCCGTTGACCGGTGGACGGCACTACCATCGGCGGCGGACACGGAGGCATCGAGATGAGCGGTCGGGGCGGGCAGAGCGCCGAAGGGCTGCTCGGTCCTCTGGAGTACGAGGTGATGCGCTGCCTGTGGGCGGCGTCGCCAGCCAACGTGCCTGCGGTGCTCGAGCAGCTCAACGACGCACGTCGGAAGTCCGACCGGCTGGCGTACACCACCGTGATGACGGTCCTGGTTCGTCTGCACGACAAGGGGCTCGTCGACCGTGTCCGGCGTGGGCGCGGTTTCGACTACACCCCGAGGTTCGATGAGCCCGAACTGATCGACCACTACAGCCGGCGGGAGGTCGACGAGTTGGTCGAGCGGTACGGCGCGGTCGCCTTGGCCCACTTCGCTGACGCGGTCGAGCACGCCGACCCCCGGGTGGTCGCCAAGCTCCGACACGCCGTCCGGCGGTCCACCGATGCCTGACCGGTTCACGCTGCTCAGCTTCGTCCTCGGCGCCGCGGCCTTCTACGCCTTCGCCGTCTTCTCACTGCACCACGTCGAGATCGTGGGGATCGCCCTCGCCGCGGTCTCGGCGGTCGTGGTCGCCGCGGCGGTCGCCCACGCATCCCGCCACCGGCGGCTCGTACGCGGGCTGTGGTCGTTGTCGGCGCCCGCCCGGCTGGCAGGGATGCCCGTGCGAACCGGCGACCTCGGCGACGCCGCGTTCGTGGCCGGCCTCGATCGGCCCACGATCTTCTGCGACCGCCAGCTGCCCGATGTGCTCTCCACCGCCGAGCTCGAGGCGGTCCTTCTCCACGAACATGCCCACCAGCGCGCCTGGGATCCTGCGCGGCTGCTCGCCCTCGAGCTGATCGCCCCGGTGGTCGCCAGGATGCCCTTCGGTCGGCAGTGGCTCGCGTGGTCCTTCGCACGGCGCGAGATCGCCGCGGACCGGTACGCGATGGATCACGGGGCGAGCCGTGGTGACCTCGCCTCCGCGCTCTTGGTGTTGCCTCCGCTGGCCCAGGCGCACGTCGCGGGGTTCACCTCGGCGGTCGACCTTCGTCTCCGGGCGCTGCTCGGGGAGGATGTCCAGCCGTTCGTGCCGCTCCCGGTCCGCCGGGC
>NZ_JBBEBZ010000078.1:0-30701 GCF_040882075.1 Nitriliruptor sp. | reverse complement strand
ACCGACGCGATGGCGCGGTCGGGCGGTCGGGCCGACGCGGTGGCGCGATCGGGCGGTCGGGCCGACGCGGTGGCGCGATCGGGCGGTCGGGCGGTCGGGCGGTGGCACCAGCGCCCGGCCGACCCCGAACAGCTCCCGGTACGGTCCGAGCCCCCTCCGTCGTACCGAGACCCGGACCCACGTGACCACGACCGACGCCGCAACCACCGATCGTGCGGACCGTGTCGCCGAACGGCTCGCCGGGCCGGTCCTCGTCGCCGCGCTCGCCTCCATCCCGGCGACCTTCCTGACCCTCCTCGAGGGTGGGTGGAACACCACGGGCCAGGTGCTCAACACCGCCTCGGGGGTGGTCCTCGTGGCCGAGACCGTGGTGCTGCTGGTGGTCGCCGACGACAAGCGCGCCTGGCTGCGGAACAACCTCTGGTTGGTCGGCCTGACGATCGCGGTCGTCGTCGCGGTCGTGCTCGCGGTCGGGCCCGTGCAGTTGCTGCGGCTGGTGCGGACCGTCGGCGCGCTCCGGATCATCCGCGTCCGACGCATCTTCCGGGCGGGCGGCGTCGTCCGCGAACGGTGGGGCCACGACGCCCGCTGGGAGAAGCTCGCCACCGGCGCCGTGTCGCTGGTGGTCGCGGCGTTCGTGGCGGTCGTCCTCGCCGACCCCACGTCCCAGACCCGCCAGTTCCTGGAGGGTGCGACCGGACCGCTCGGCGTCTGGGCTGTCCTCCTCGCGGGGGCGATCGTTGCCGTCGCGACCTACGTGGTCCGGGCGAACCGCGAGCCCTGATGACAGTCGCTACCCCGCCGTCGCGATCGCGATCGGCCGCGGCGTCACGGCCCGCCCGCTCCGGCGTCGCACCTCGTCCGGCGTGACCGCCCCGCAGTCCACGGCTCGCTGGACGGCCCGTTCGAGCACGCGGACGGTCGCCGGCTCGTCCATCACCTCGCCCGTCGCATCGCCTGTGTCCCACGCCCGCAGCCGGTCGAGCGCATCGTCGAGGCCGCTGAGCACGTCGGCGAACACCGTCGAGTAACGGCTGACGAGGTGGGCGGGGTGCAGGTCCCAGCCCTGCACGAACCCGTGGCGCAGCGAGTGGCGGACGTCGGCGCTGTGCCGCGCCCACACCCGATGGACCTCGTCGGTCGAGTCGTCGGCGGGACGCATCGCGGTCGACCCGTCGGACAACCGGACCTCGGTCCCAGCGAACGTGACCTGGAGGACGTGCCGCGCGAAGTCCAGCGCGGGGTGATCGAGCCGCTGCGAGTCCGGCGGCAGCCCGAGCCCGGCCGAGTAGTCGTAGACCCCGACGTGGGCAGCCACCAGTCGACCGTCGGCGGCGTCGCGGAACCCACGCAGCGCGACCCGACCGTCGGGGCTGAGGACCGAGGGGGTGGTCTCGACCTGCAGCTCGAACCGCAGCGTCCGGGCCGGCAGGCCGTAGGCGTCCTCGAGCGCGGCGAGCACGCCGGTGAACGCCTCGACGTGCTGCCGGGCGACCACCTTCGGGAAGGTGACCACGAACCCCTCGGGCAGCTCGCCGGCGAGGTCGATGAGCGTCCCCACGAACCGGTCAAGCGTCTCGACGCTGCGCCGGGCCAACCCGTCGGTGAAGGACTTGACCCGGATCCCCACGAACGGTGGCGCGATGCCGTCGGTGATGGCCGCCGCCACCGATGCAGCCGCGGCGGTGACGTCGCGGACCTCGGTGTCGAGCGATCGATCGAGGTAGCCATCCTCGGCGTCGCACCGCAGGTCCTCGACCGGTTCGCGTCTGAGCTTGGCCGTGACCCGCTCGTGCACGCGGTCGGCGAGGTCAACGTCGAGGTCGAGCCCGCAGGCTGCCGCGAGCATCGGCCCGTCGGGTGCGTGCGCCTCGAGCAACCGGAGCGCTGCGGTGCCGTACCGGACGGCCGTGTCGGGCCGGACCTGGTCGAGCGGGACGTAGAGCACCTGGACCGGCTGACGCGTCGCCGGCGCGCCCGGCCACGCGCGGGCTGCCTCGCGGTCCGCCTCGTCGACCCCGGCGAGCAGCGAGGTGACCTCGTCGGGTCCGAGGGCGCCCGCGCTCACCAGCCGGGCTCCGAGGTGTGCCCGTCGCGGACGACGGTGCCCTCGATGACCCCGAACGGCCGGTCCGCGACGAGGAAGACGACGTTCGGGTTGTCGAGCCCGTAGGCCGACAGGTCGGCGAGGATGTGGTGCTCGTTGGGGAGCTGGAACCGGATCCAGGTCACCTCCGGCAGCGCGTCGATGACCGCCGCCCCCATCGCGTGGAGGGTGTGCTGGACCGACTCGCTGTCGTCGTGGGTCGCGAACCGTGCGAGCACCGTGGCCGGGACCTGCTCGGCGAGCGCCGCGTGGTCGACCGACGGCGAGGTGGTCCCCCACGTGATGTCCATCGTGGTGGCCATGATCCGGTCGCGGGTCGCAGGCAAGGTCGTGTACTGATCCTCGAGGTACCCCGAGAACGCCGACCCCGTGGTCTTCAGCACCCGCGCGCCGCGGACGCCGCCGGTGATGGTGGGCTCACCGCCCCGGTCCTGGGTGAGGGTCAGCACCCGTTGCCCGCCCGTCGCCGGGCGGAAGGTGTGGTCGTGCGGTGCGCCGTCGACCTCGACCCGTTCCCAGGGGTACACGAACACGCGGATCCACACCTTCGCGGTCGCGACCGACGCCTCGAGGAAGCGGTCGGCCAGCCGCTGCGCGTAGCCAGCGACCGAGTCGATGCCGTCGCGGGCCAGCGCGAAACAGGTGCCGCGCATCGTGTCGGTCGGCAGGACCGGAGCGTTGTCACCATCGGTGTGGACCGCGCCGAAGTCGCCGGCGAGCCGCACCTCGATCTCGAGGTCGGTGAAGGTGTGCCGGTCCCCGTCGCGGGCGACCGTCGCGAGCCGGATACCCGACTTGCCGTACCGGTTCGGACCCATGCGGGCCTCGCCATCGTGCTCGACGGTCGTCATCGGTCAGCTCCCACGGTAGGTGCTGTACCCGAACGGGCTCAGCAGGAGGGGGACGTGGTGGTGTTCGTCGGGCGCGGTGACGGCGAAGGTCACGATCACCTCGGGGAAGAAGCAGGTCACCCCCGAACGGTCGCAGTACCCGGCGGTCGCGAAGGTCAGCCGGTGGACCCCGGAGGTGAGCTCACCCTCGGTGACGAGGTCGCCGATGCGTCCGTCCCCGTCGGTGCGCCCCTCGGTGAGGACGGTCCACCCGTCGCCATCGGAGCGTTCGAGGGTCACCTCGACGCCGGTCGCCGGGACCCCCCGGCTGGTGTCGAGGACGTGCGTGGACAGGCTCACGGTCTGCTCCCAGGTCGATCGGTGGTGGTCAACGTCGTGGCGGGCCGCGGCTCACGCAGCAGCTTGTCGAGGCGGAGCACGGTGATCTGTCGCTGCTGCTCGGCGGCGACCTGCAGCTCGGCGGCATCGTCGTTGTCGAGCCGCTCGCGCAGCGCGGCCAGCATCTCCTCGGCGGAGCGGCCCGCGGCCCGGATCAGGAAGACGTGCCCGAACCGTTCCTCGTAGGCGCGGTTGCCCTCGGTGAGCGCGGCGAGGGTGTCCTCCTCCGCGGTCGCCGTCCCGGACTGCTCGCCGGCCGACCAGCGGGTGTGTCCAGCTGCCTCCGTCTCCGCCGAGGCAGCGACGCGCTCCCCGATGCGGGGGTGGGCGGAGAACGCCTCGAGCAGATCATCGTCGTCCAGGCCGGCGAACACCTCGTCGGCGTCGCGGAGCAGCCGCTCGGCCGAACCGAACGGTCGCCGGGCGGCGAGCTCCCGGGCCCAGCGCGTCGACCCACAGCAGGTCAGCAGGGCGGCCACGGCCAGCGCGTCGGCCGCGACATCCAGCACGGCGAGGCCGTGGCGCCGCCAGCCAGCTTCGCTGACCACGCCGAAGGCCCGGAGCCGGGCGACCCCGCCATCGGGCAACACGCGCAGCCGGAGGTGGGTCGCCTCGACCGGCTCCTCGACATCGAAGACGTGCCGCAGATGGGGCTGCAGCAGGGTCTCCGGCAGGATCGTGACCCACTCGGCGGCAGCACCGAGGAGGTCGCGAGGGGACGCCTCCGGCTGGTGGGTCGCCTCGATCACGATGCGGTCGGGGTAGTTCCCCTTGAAGTGGGTCGTGTCCACCTCGAGCCGTTCGACGGTGCCGGTCGTCGCGAGCTCGAGCACCGCGCGGTCCTCCCCCGGTCCACGGCGACGGCGCGTCTCCCACCCGTCGGCCATCGACCGGGCGTCCCCGACCATCACGAGGTTGTGCGGCGAGGAGAAGAACTCGTCGCTGCACGCCACCGCACGGCCGCCGTTGACCGCCGCTGCGAGGTCCAGCCGGCCGTCGCCGTCGGCCGCGCGGTGCAGGTCCGGCAGGCCGCGACCGAGGATCCGCAGCCGCGCCACGCCTCCGTCGGGGACGATGCTGAACCGGACGTGTGTGGCCCGGCGAGGCTGGTCGACCTCGAAGCGCTGGAGCGCGTCTCCACGCAACGACGTCCGGCCCACCAACGACAACCACCACACGTCCTCGGGCGGTGGGCCGCCCTCGCTGACGCAGCCCTCGAGCTCGAAGGCGTCCGGGAAGTTGCCGCGGAAGAACGCCGTGTCGACCACGACGGCGTCGACCACCCCCGGCACGCCGAGCCGGATCACGCACCGATCGACGCCCGGCAGATCCCGGCGTCGGCGGGTCTCCCACCCGTCCATCACCTTGCCGCGATCGCCGTACGCGTCGGCGTCGAAGCGTGGGTCGATCGGGTCGAGCAGGTTCTCCTTGGCGGCGAAGAACTCGTCGTCGGCCGACAGGACCATGCCTCCGAGCCGGCGTGCCGCCAGGTCGATGAGGCCGGTGAAGACGCCGCGCCGTTCGTCGACGCCGGTGGCTCCAGGAGCAGGATCGTTCACGCGTCACCTCGGGTCAGCAGCTGGCCGGAGGGTGGGCGTACCACGTCCGCGGCGTCGTGGCCCGCACCGTGGCTGGCCACGAGCCGGCCGCGCAGGTAGGTCGCGACCGCGCGACCGGTCAGCTCGCGGCCGTCGTAGGGCGAGACGGGGTGGCGGTGGTGCAGCGCAGCGACGTCGACGGTGAAGGTCAGGTCCGGGTCGAACACGACGAGGTCGGCGTCGGCACCGACCTCGAGCCGGCCCTTGCGGGTGAGGCCGGCCACCCGGGCGGGACCGGCGGCCATCCAGCGCGTGAGGTCGACCAGGTCGTGCCCACGACGGCGTGCCTCGGTCCACACCAGCGACGGCCCGAGCTGCAACGAGGAGATCCCACCCCACGCGTCGACGAAGCTGCCGGTGTCGGTGGCCTTGGTGTCCGCAGGAGCCGGCGAGTGATCCGAGACGATCGCGTCGATCGTGCCGTCGGCGAGGGCGGTCCAGAGCCGGTCGCGGTTGGCGCGGTCGCGGATCGGCGGGGCGCACTTGGCGCTGGTGGCACCGTCGGCGATCTCCTCCGCCGCCAGCGTCAGGTAGTGGGGGCAGGTCTCGACCGTCACCGCGACCCCCTCCTCCCGGGCCTCGGCGAGGAGGTCCAGCGCGTCAGCGGCCGACAGGTGCAGGACGTGCACACGTGCCCCGGTCGCCCGAGCGGCGGTGAGCAGCGCCGCGATCGCCCGACGCTCGGCCTCCGCTGGACGGCCGTCGAGCCAGGTGGCGTGCGCCCGTGGGTCCACCCCCGCGGCGAGGATCTGCGCGGTGGCAGCGGCGATCGTGTCCGGATCCTCGGCGTGGACGAGCAGCGTGGCGCCGACCGCGGCGACCCTGGCCGCGAGCGGTCCGAGCTCGGTGGGTGCGAAGTCGCCGTACTCGGGGACGCCGCTCGCGCAGGTGAAGACCTTGCAGCCGAAGACCCCGGCTGCGACGAGGTCGGGGAGGTGCGGCTCGCTCCCCGGCACGATCCCGCCCCAGAACCCGACGTCCACCGAGACCTGCGGGCCCGCCACCGCACGCTTCGCGCTCAGCGCGCGCGGGTCGATGGTCGGCGGCAGGCTGTTGAGCGGCATGTCGACGATGGTGGTGATCCCGGCGGCGGCAGCAGCCCGCGTGGCCGTGGCGAACCCCTCCCACTCGGTGCGGCCGGGCTCGTTGACGTGGACGTGGCTGTCGACGAACCCGGCGAGGACGGCCAGCTCACCCACGTCCTCCACCCGGGCCGAGGTCGGGAGCCGCCCCGGGTCGACGGTGTCGAGCACGTCGGTGATGCGGCCCCCCGAGACGACGACGGCACCCGGACGCTCGCCGCCGTCGGTGACGAGGCGACGGCTGATGAGGGCGAGATCGACGGGTTCCACGTGGCAGGACCCTCCCCGAACCCGTCCCACGATGTCAACCGTCGCCGGGTCAGCGCAGCTAGGGTCGGCCCGCTGCGCAGCCCGCAGCGGGAACCTTTCCGGGGAGGTCGTGAGCCACGTGAGCATCGCCCGCCCGACCGACCTCGATGGCGCCCTCGCGGCGATCGCCGAACGACCCGACGCCCACGTGCTGGCCGGCGGGACCGACCTCGTGGTCGAGGTCAACCTCGGCCACCGTCGCCCCGACGCCATCGTCGCGCTCCGCCGCGTCGAGGAGCTCCGGCGGCACGAGCTGACCGACACCCACCTCGAGCTCGGCGCCACCGTGACCTACGCGACCGTCGAACGCGACCTCGCCGAGCTGGCACCGGGGCTCGCCATGGCGGCCCGCACCGTCGGATCGCCCCAGATCCGCAACGCCGGCACGATCGGCGGCAACGTCGGTACCTCGTCACCGGCGGGCGACACCCTGCCCTGGCTGCGGGCGCTCGACGCCGAGGTGGTGCTCGTCTCGGCGGCCGACGGTGAGCGGATCGTGCCGCTCGCCGACTTCATCACCGGGCCCAAGCGGACCATCCGTCGAGACGACGAGCTGATCCGCGCCGTCCGCGTGCCCCGGGTGGCGGGGCCCCAGCACGTCGCCAAGATCGGCACGCGCAACGCCATGGTCATCGCGGTCGCCTCGCTGGCGATCGTCGTGGACACCGATGCCCGCCGGGTGCGCGTGGGCCTCGGGTCGGTCGGTCCGGTACCGCTGCGGGCGACGGCCGCCGAGGACCTCGTCAGCGACGCGCTCGACTGGGATGCGCTGACCTGCGACGCCGACACGGTGACCGCGTTCGCGCGGGCGTGCTCGGAGGCCAGCACCCCCATCGACGACCACCGCAGCACCGCCGCCTACCGCCGCCACGCCGTCGGTGTCCTGGCGGCTCGCAGCCTCAGGAGGTGCCTGTCGTGACGACCCCGCCGCCCACGCCGGACGCGCTGGCCTACGACCTGACCATCAACGACCGGACCCACTCCGTGCCGTCCGCGTGGCTCGGTGAATCGCTGCTGTACGTGCTGCGCGAGCGGCTCGGCATGCCCGGGAGCAAGAACGCCTGCGACCAGGGCGAGTGCGGCTCGTGTTCGGTGCAGCTCGACGGGCAGCTGGTCTGTTCGTGCTGCGTGCTGGCCGCCGACGCCGCCGATGGCGACATCCGCACGGTCGAAGGGGTCGCCTCGGGCTCGGGGCGCAGAGATGGTGCCCCCGAGGGCGAGCTGTCGGACGTGCAGCAGGCCTTCCTCGACGAGGGCGCCGTGCAGTGCGGGTTCTGCATCCCCGGGCTGATCGTGTCGGTCCACGACCTGCTCGACCGGGTCCCCGATGCTGACGAACTGACCGTCCGCGAGGCGATCAGCGGCAACCTGTGCCGCTGCACCGGCTACGGACGCATCCTCGAGGCGGTCGCGACCGTCCAGTCGCGCCGCGCTGGTGGGGGTGGCTCGTGAGCACGACCACGGTCCCGCCGGGGACGCGCGGCGACGTCGAGGGCGGCATCGGTCGCACCGTCGACCGCCCCGACGGCACCCCCAAGGTGTCGGGCGGGTTCGCGTTCTCGTCCGACCTGCACCACGACCGGATGCTGTGGGGCAAGGCGCTCCGCAGCCCCCACCCGCACGCACGGATCCGATCGATCGACACCTCGAAGGCTGCGGCGATGCCCGGGGTGCACTGCGTGCTGACCGCCGACGACGTGCCGGGCAACCCCAATCACGGCCTCGAGCACACCGACCAGCCGGTCTTCGCTGCGGACGTGGTCCGTTTCCACGGCGAAGCCATCGCGGCCGTCGCGGCCGAACACCCCGAACAGGCCCTCCGCGCCATCCGCGCCATCGAGGTCGACTACGAGATCCTCGAGCCGCTCACCGACCCCGAGGCCGCGCTCGACGCCGATCCGATCCACCCGGACGGCAACCTCTTCCGCCACCTGCCGCTCCGGCACGGCGACCCGGACGCGACCGGTGAGGTCAGCGTCGAGGGGACCTACGAGGTCGGGATGCAGGACCAGGCCTTCCTCGGCCCCGAGTCCGGGATGGCGATCCCGACCGAGGACGGCGGCGTCGAGCTGTTGATCTCGACCCAGTGGCTGCACGTCGACCACGGGCAGGTCGCCGCCTGTCTCGACCTGCCCCCCGAGAAGGTGCACCTCGCCCTCGCTGGTGTCGGTGGCGCGTTCGGGGCACGCGAGGACGTCAGCCTGCAGGTGCACGTCTGCCTGCTGGCCCTCGCCACCGGGCGGCCGGTCAAGATCCAGTACTCACGCGAGGAATCGTTCCACGGCCACGTCCACCGCCACCCCGCCCGGATGTGGTTCCGCCACACCGCGACGGCCGACGGGGACCTGGTCAAGCTCGAGGCTCGCCTGCTCCTCGACGGTGGCGCGTACGCGTCGACCTCGCCGGCGGTGCTGGCCAACGCGGTCTGCTTCGCCGGCGGCCCGTACGTCTTCCCGAACGCGGTGGTCGACGGCTGGGCGGTGCGGACCAACAACCCGCCGTGCGGCGCGATGCGCGGGTTCGGCGTGGTCCAGGCCTGCTTCGGCCACGAGTCGCAGATGGACAAGCTCGCCGACGCGCTCGGGATGGATCCGGTCGAGCTCCGGCTGCGTAACGCCATGAAGCCCGGTGACCCGCTGCTCACCGGGCAGATCATCACCGGGACCGCGCCGGTCCGCGAGGTCATCGAGGCGTGCATCGCCCACCCGCTGCCAGGGGAGCCCGGACCCGACGACCCACTGATGACCCTCCCCGGGGGCGCGGGGCTGACCGCCGAACGTCGCGACGTCCGCCGCGGGACCGGCATCGCGGTCAGCATCAAGAACCTGATGTACTCGGAAGGTTTCGACGACTTCTCGACCGCGCGCTGCCGGCTCGAGCTGTCACCCGACGGACAGCCGGTGGCCACCGTGCAGTGCGCCGCCGCCGAGGTCGGTCAGGGCTTCGTGACGCTCGCCCAGCAGATCGCCCGGTCCGAGCTGCACGTCGAGCGGGTGCTGCTCGGCCCGGCTGACACGTCGATCGGCTCGGCCGGTTCCACCTCGGCGTCGCGGCAGACGTGGATGTCCGGCGGCGCCGTGCAGATCGCGTGTCGAGCCGTCCGCGAGGAGCTGCTCGCGCGCGCCGCCGGGCGCGAGGGGGAACCGCTCGCCGGATCGCGTCGGGTCCGGTTCGACCTACGCGGTTCGGACGTGGTCGACCTCGACAGCGGCGCGACCTTCCCGGTCGTCGACCTGCTCGCCGAGGGGCCGATCGACCTGACGCGGGAGCACCACCACGCCCCGACCGACCCGCTCGACGCGGACGGGCAGGGCAACGCGCACGTGTCGTTCGCGTTCGCCGCCCACCGTGCGGTCGTCGACGTGGACCCCGAGCTCGGGCTCGTGCGTGTGGTCCAGATCGCGACCGGCCAGGACGTCGGCAAGGCGCTGAACCCGCGAGCGGTCACCGGCCAGCTCGAGGGCGGGATCGCCCAGGGTCTCGGGCTCGCGGTGATGGAGGAGATCGTCGTGGACGATGGCCGCGTCCGGAACCCGTCGTTCACCGACTACCTCATCCCGACCGCGCTCGACGTAGCGCCGGTGGTGGCCACGCTCATCGAGCAACCCGAACCCGGGGCCCCGTTCGGGGCCAAGGGCGTGGGCGAGCCGCCGACCATCTCGTCGACACCGGCGATCGTGTCGGCCATCCGCGCCGCGACGGGCCGCGACCTCACGCGGGTGCCGGTGCGACCGCAGGACATCTGCCTGTGAGCCGCCTCGTGCTGCGAGGAGCCCGGTACCCGGGTGACGTCGCCATCGAGGGTGGCCGCATCGTCGCCGTGGGTGACGTCGCCGGACAGGACGGTGACGAGGTCCGCCGCGTCGACGGGGACCTGATCACCGCCGGGTTCGTCAACACCCACCACCACCTCTACCAGTGGATGACACGCGGCCGGGCCGTCGGGTGCGACCTGTTCGGGTGGCTCACCACCCTCTACCCGGTGTGGGCCAAGCTCGAGGTCGAGGACGTCCACGCCGCCGCTCGCGTCGGGCTGGCCGAGCTCCTGCTGTCGGGCTGCACCACCGCGGCCGACCACCACTACCTCGTCCCCAACGGCGACGACAGCGTGTTCGACGCCACGGCCGAGGCGGCGCTCGAGGTCGGCACGCGGCTGCACCTCGCCCGCGGATCGATGGACCTCGGTGCCTCCGACGGTGGGCTGCCCCCGGACCACGTGGTCGAGGACCTCGATGCGATCCTGGCCTCGACCGAGCGCGTCATCAACCGCTGGCACGACGGCGAACGCATCGTGGTGACCGTCGCACCGTGCAGCCCGTTCAGCGTCACCCCGCAGCTGATGACCGAGTCCGCGGCGCTGGCACGACGCCACGGTCTGCGGCTGCACACCCACCTGGCCGAGACCCGCGAGGAGGAGGCCGACTGCCTCGCCCGGTTCGGGAAGCGGCCGCTGGCCGTGCTCGATGAGCTCGGCTGGGTCGCCGACGACGTGTGGTTCGCCCACGGCGTCCACTTCGACGACGCCGAGGTGGCACGGTTGGCCGAGACCGGCGCCGGCGTCGCGCACTGCCCGTCGAGCAACGCCCGGCTGGCATCCGGGTTCTGCCGGACCCCCGAGCTGCTCGCGGCCGGCGTGCCGGTGGGGCTCGGGGTGGACGGCGTGGCGTCGAACGAGCAGGGCACGCTCGTGACCGAGCTGCGCCAGGCGCTGTTCTCGGCGCGACAGGGCGCGCAGCGGCCGGACGCGCTGATGCCCGCGGATACGCTCGCCATGGCGACGACGGGTGGCGCAGCTTGCCTCGGACGGGACGATGTCGGCAGGCTCTCCCCCGGCGCACGAGCCGATCTGGTGGTGTGGCCCGCGGACGACCTCCAGGACATCCCCGATCCGGTGGATGCGCTGGTGCTCGGCCCGGACCGCCGTGCGCGCCACGTCTACGTCGAGGGAGAGCTGGTGGTCGAGGATGGCCACCTGACCGGCATGGACCTCGACGCAGCGCGGACCGACCTCGGTCGGCGATCGCGACGGTTGTGGTCGTGAACGACGGAGCTGGGCCATCCGGTCCAGCCACGATCGCGGGTCCGACGAGGCCCGCAGGAAAGGTGGATGGATGAGGGTGCGCAGGAGCTTGCTGCCTCTCCTGGCCGCGGCGCTGGTCGCCACGGCGTGTGGGGGAGCGGACCCGAGCGACCCGGGGTCGGCCGACGATGACGGCACGACCACCGAGGCCGACGGCGCGGCTGCCGAGGACGACGGGACCGAGGACGGCGACGGTGACGGCGACGGTGACGGCGACGTCATCCGGGTGGGCTTCGTCCACACCAGCCCCGTCACCGACGGGGGGTGGACCACCTCCCACGACCGCGGTGCGCAGGCGGTCGCCGAGGAGTTCGGCGACGCCGTCGAGATCACCACGATCGACTCGGTCGCCGAGGGCCCGGACGCCGAACGCGTCATCGAGGACCTCGCCCGCCAGGGCCACGACATCATCTTCGCCACCAGCTTCGGGTTCATGGAGCCGATGCTGGCGGTCGCCGAGCAGTACCCCGACATCGTCTTCGAGCACGCCACCGGGTACATGACGGCCGACAACATGGGCAACTACTTCGGCGCCGCCGAGGAGGGCCGCTACCTCGAGGGCATGGCCGCAGCCGGCGCTTCCGAGACCGGTGAGCTCGGGTACGTCGCGGCGTTCCCGATCCCCGAGGTGCTGCGTGGTATCAACGCGTGGACCCTCGGTGCCCGGTCGGTGAACCCGGACGCCACGGTCCGCGTCGTGTGGACCTCCACCTGGTACGACCCGGAGACCGAAGGCCAGGCCGCACAGGGCCTGCTCGACGCCGGGGTCGACGCCATCGGCATGCACCAGGACACCCCCGCCACGGGGCAGGCCGCCGCGGGAGCCGGGGCGTACTGGACCGGGTACCACTCGGACCGCTCCGAGGAGGTCCCCGAAGCCTGGCTGACCGCCACCATCTGGGACTGGGCGCCGTTCTACATCGAGCGGGTGCAGCAGGTCATGGACGGCACCTGGGAGTCGGAGAGCTACTACGGCTCGATGGCCGACGGCATGGTCAACCTCGCGCCGTTCGGCGATGCCGTACCCGACGACATCCGGACCGAGATCGAGACCCGTCAGCAGGAGATCATCGACGGTGAGTTCGCGCCGTTCACCGGCCCGATCCTCGACCAGAACGGTGACGAGATCGTCGCCGAAGGCGACTCGATGTCCCTCGAGGAGCTGCTCTCGATCGACTTCTTCGTCGAGGGCGTCATCGGCTCCCCGACGGGCTGAGCTCGAGCCCGACCCCGGTGGGTCCGCACCGGCGACGGTGCGGGCCCGTCCCCTCCCGGAAGGATCCGCGTGACCGACCCCGATCCGAGCCCCTCGGCGCCGCCGGCGCTCGAGGCCGTCGGTATCACCAAGGTGTTCCCCGGGGTCGTCGCCAACGACGCGGTCGACCTGACGCTGCACCGCGGCGAGGTGCACGCGCTGCTCGGCGAGAACGGCGCCGGCAAGTCGACGCTCGCGTCGGTGCTCACCGGGCTCTACCGACCCGACGGCGGCGAGCTCCGGCGGGATGGTCAGCCGCTGACGCTCCGCAGCCCGCGTGACGGGCTGGAGCGCGGCATCGGCATCGTCCACCAGCACTTCCGACTCGTGCAGCGGTTCACGGTCGCCGAGAACATCGCGCTCGGTGACGGCCGGCTGCCGTGGCGTTGGCGCAGGTCGGTGGTCGCCGACGCCGTCCGGAAGCTGTCGGAGCGCTACCACCTCCCCGTCGATCCCGGTGCCGTCGTCGGGGACCTGTCGGTCGGTGAGCAGCAGCGCATCGAGATCGTCAAGGCGCTCTACCGCGGCGCCGACGTCCTCCTGCTCGACGAGCCGACGGCCGTCCTGACCCCGCAGGAGGCCGACGCGCTGTTCGCCACCGTCCGGGCGATGGCGGCGGACGGCAAGGCCATCGTCTTCATCAGCCACAAGCTGCGTGAGGTCATGGCGGTGTCCGACCGGGTCACGGTCATGCGCGACGGCGCGGTCGTAGGTTCGCTGCACGCTGCGAACACCGACCCCGCAGAACTCGCCGAGCTCATGGTCGGCCGGCAGGTGGACCTGTCTGCTCGCAAGGCTCGGGGCGAGGCGGGCCGTGCGGTGCTCAGCCTCAGGGGCGTCGACCTCGACGCGGTCGACGGGCGTGGCGGACTGCACGGCATCGACCTCGAGGTCCGTGCCGGCGAGATCCTCGGCGTCGCCGGCGTCGCCGGCAACGGACAGCGCGAGCTCGCCGAGACCGTCGCGGGTCTGCGTGCGCCCACCCGTGGATCGATCCACGTCCACCACCGCGACGTGACCGGGACCGGACCGGCCGCGACCCGGGTCGCGGGCATCGGCTACGTCCCGGAGGACCGGCTCGGCACCGGGCTCGCGCCGGGTCTCTCGGTCGCCGACAACCTCCGACTCACCTCCAAGCAGCCGCTGTGGCTCGACCGACGTGGGGCCACCGAGACGGCGACCGCCACGATCACCGAGTTCGACGTCCGCACCACCGGTCCCGGCGCTGCCGTGCGGACCATGTCCGGCGGCAACGCCCAGAAGGTGCTGCTGGCCCGGGAGCTCGACACCCGCGACGGGGCCGTCACGGCGCTGATCGTCGCCGCCCCGACCCGCGGGTTGGACGTCGGGGCGACCGAGTTCGTCCGCGACCTGCTCCACCAGCGTCGCAGCGAGGGGTGCGGGATCCTGCTGATCTCCGAGGACCTCGACGAGGTGCAGGCGCTCTCGGACCGGATCGTCGTGCTCTCCGAGGGACGGATCGTCCTCGAACGCGATGCGGACGGCGTCGACGTCACCGAGCTCGGGCTGGCGATGCTCGGACACGACCCGGACGGTCCTGCCGAAGGCGGCACGTCGTGATGCGCGGCTGGCAGCTCGAACCTCGCCGCGACGTCCAGCCGGGCGTCCTGCTCGTCGTCCCCGTCCTGTCGGTGCTCGCGGCGCTCGTGGTCGGAGCCGTGTTCCTGTCCGCCATCGGTCTGGCGCCAGTGGCCGTGTACCGCGAGATCCTCCGCGTCTCGTACACGACCGGGTACGGCATCGCCGACACCCTCGTGGCCGCGTCCGCGCTGATCCTCACCGGCCTGGCCGCCGGCATCGCGTTCCGTTTCAAGCTCTACAACATCGGCGGTGAGGGCCAGCTGTACGTCGGCGCCATCGCCGCTGCGGGCGCCGCCCTGTGGCTCGGCGAGGGGGCCTCCCCCGCCCTGGCCATCGCCGTCGTCATCGTCGCGGGTGCGGCCGGCGGGATGATCTGGGTCGCGATCCCCGCGTTGGCGCGGGCCTACCTCAACACCTCCGAGATCATCACCTCGCTGCTGCTCAACTACGTGGCGCTGTCGCTGCTGCAGTACCTCATCTTCGGTGCGAACACACCGTGGCGGGACCCGAACTCCCCCACCTTCCCGCGCGGGGCACCGATCCCGGCCGAAGCGGTGTTCCCACGGTGGGCAACGACCCGCGTCCACCTCGGGCTGGTCGTGGCGGTGGTGGCTGCGGTGCTGATCGCCGTGGTCATCTCCCGCACCCGGTGGGGCTTCCACTGGCGCATCTTCGGTGACTCCCCCGAGGCGGCGCGCTACGCCGGTATCTCCTCCCGGCAGGTCATCGTGGTCGTCCTGCTGCTGTCCGGAGCGCTCGCCGGGCTGGCGGGTGCCGGCGAGGTCGCCGGACGTGCCGGGCGGCTCGACCCGAACGGGCTGGTGCTGAACCTCGGCTACAACGGGATCATCGTGGCCGCGCTCGCGCGCTACAACCCGCTCGCCGTGATCCCCGTCGGGGTCCTGCTCGGCGGCATCCTCAACGCGGGACCCGCGCTCCAGAGCCTGCCGGGCCAGAACGTGCCCGTCGCGATCTCGACCACCCTGACGGGGGCCATCCTCATCTTCGCGCTCGCCGGGGAACTGTTCGTCCGCTACCGCCCCACACGCCGTCCGGACGCGCCGCCGTCCGACGGCGACCCCGTCTCGGTCGGCACGGGCGACGAGGGAGGCCGGGCGTGAACGACTCGGTCCTCGTCCTCACCCTCGCCGGCGCGGTCATCACCGGCACGCCGATCGCGCTCGCCGCCCTCGGCGCCCTGCTCAACGAGCGCGCCGGGATCCTGAACCTCGGCATCGAGGGGATCATGCTGGTGGGCGCGGTCACCGCGTTCCTCGGCACGCAAGCCACCGGGCAGCCGCTGCTCGGGCTGGTGGCGGGCGCGCTCGCCGGTGCCACGCTCGCGTCGCTGCACGGGTTCCTGTCGATCACGATGCGCGCGAACCAGATCGTGTCGGGTCTGGCGCTCGTGATCTTCGGCACCGGCGTGGCCATCTTCCTCGGCCAGCCGGTGGAAGGGCAGGCGCTGGTCCCTGGTGCCCGCCTCGGTCGCACCGCGATCCCGCTGCTCGAGGGTCTGCCTGCCGTCGGTCGCATCCTGTTCCAGCAGGACCTGGTGGTCTACGGGTCGTGGCTGCTGGTCATCGCCGCGGCCTTCTACCTCACCCGTACCCGGACCGGCCTCGCACTCCGGGCCGTCGGAGAATCGCCCGCCACCGCCGACGCCGCGGGCATCCGTGTGGCCATGGTCCGCTACACCCACGTCGCGCTCGGTGGGGCGCTCGCCGGGCTCGGCGGCGCGTACATCACCACCCGGGGCGCACCGTGGGACCAGGCCGCCACCACCGGCGGACGCGGTTGGATCGCCATCGCGCTGGTGGTCTTCGCGTCGTGGCGCCCGCTCCGAGCGCTCGCCGGCGCGTACCTGTTCGGCATCGCGCTCCGGGTGAACTTCGCCCTCCAGGCCGCGGACGTCCGCATCGTGCCGCCGCAGTTCCTGACGATGCTGCCCTACCTGCTGACCATCGCGGTCCTGATCGTCCTGTCCGCGACCGACACCCGGCGCAGGCTCGGCTCGCCAGCGGCGCTCGGCGTCCCGTACGTCCGCGACGAACGCTGACCTGCGGCCCGATCCGTCAGGGGCGGGTCGGGCCCTCGGCGGCGCGGAGGGTGCCGGCGACCACGTGTTCGACGATGGCCGCCGCGGCCGGCGGACGGAGCTCGGCTGCTGCCGCGGCGAGGCGACCTGCCGCGACCCGGTACCCGTCGTCGGCCAGGACCCGGACGACGGCGCGTCGGAGCTGACCGACCTCTCCGACGGGGTCGGGCAGCAGCGACGTCCACGGCATCCGCAGATCGACGCGGCGACCCGCACCGGCCCACGTCACCCGAGCGGCCGCCTCGAGCTGGTCACCGAAGTCGGGGACGAGGACCAACGGCACGCCCCGCAGCAGCGACTTGCCGAGGAACCCCGCCCCTCCTGGCGCGATGGCCACCTCGGCGAGCTCGAGCGCACGGTGGTGCGGGAGCGAGGCGACCACGCACCCGAGCGGCCACCGCTGCGACGCCTCGAGCGCCACATCGCGCCGCTGCGTGATGGCGATCAGCTGCACGTCCAGGCCCGTGAGCGCCTCGACGGCCAGGGCCGCCAGCCCACCGGTCGCGCCGGTGCCGGTCGAGTCGGTGGCCACGACGACGGGCGGACCCGCGGGGTCGATGCGCGCCAGCACCTCGTCGACCGAGGCAGCACCGAGGTGCCCCGGGCCGGGCCACGGCGCGACGCCGACGTCGGGCGGGTCCCAGGCGAGCGGGCCGACGAGGTGCGCGTCGGTCGGCCAGATCCGTCGCGGGTACTCGAGCCCCGGGAGCGAGGCGACGAGGCGCGCCGCCGGTCGTCCCCTCCCGGTCAGACCGAGCCCCTCGCGCGCCCGCCGGCGATCGCCGCGACCGCGGGCGAACGAGCGCGACGCCCGGTGGTGCACGAACCGGTCATCGGCGCGGACCCACGGCAGCCGCGAGGGGTGGCGTCCGAGCCCGATCGGCGGCAGCTCGACCGCCGGATCGCTGAGGTGGTGCGGGACGAGCTGCACCCACGGCACCCCCTGCAGTTCGGCTGCCAGGCCACCAGCGGCCATGAGCACGTCGCTGACCACCACCTCGGCGTCGAACCGGTCGAGCAACGCCGCGGTCGGACGCGCCGCAGCCGCGGCCCACGACCACAGGTTCTGCGACAGGTCGACCCGTTCCGCGTGTGGTTCGGCCTCCGGGATCGGCGTCCAGGGGACGCCAGCCGCGTCCAGCTCCGGTCCGCGCTTGCGGCCCGTCACCACCAGCACGTCGTGGCCACGGTCGCGCAGGGCCAGCGCGACGGCCACCGTCGGGTAGGTGTGGCCACGGTCGGTGCCGCTCATCAGCACGATGCGCGCCACGAGCAGCTCCGAGGTCCGAGAGGGGCGGCCGCACCCTAGGTTCCCGACAGCCCACACCCCGCACCGGAGGCACCGTGTTCGAGCTGCGTCCCTTCACCGGCGAGGTCGTGATCGCCGAGCGGGCGCACCGGATCGTGGCTCCGCCGTACGACGCCCTCGATCCCGCCGCGAGGGCCGCGCTCGCCGCCGCCGACCCGGACAGTTACCTCGGCGCGCTCCCGCCCGGGACCACCGGGGGCGGAGACGCGGTACTCGACGCCGCGCTCAGCTCCTGCCGCACCCACCTCGAACACCTGCTCGCCACGGGTCGGTACCGACCGGTCGGTGGCCCCGCCGTCGGCGTGCTCGAGCTCCGGTCGGGGACGTCTCGGGCGACCGCCATCGTCGGCGACGTCCCCGTCGGCGCCTTCGCGGACGGCGGGGTCCTGCCGCACGAGCAGGTCACCGACGCGCGCGTCCACGCCCTCGCGCGCTACCTCGAGGTGGTGGGGGTCGCCTCGTCGCCCGTCGCGCTCGCGCAAGAACCGGACCACGAGGTGACCTCGGCGACCGAGGCGGCGATCGCCGACCCACCCGACGTGGCCTACCGCGCCGAGGACGGCGTCGACGTCGCCCTCTGGTGCATCACGGCCCCCGACGTCCGTGAGCGGCTCTGCGCTGCGGTCGCCGGGGCGGGCCGCTCGTTCCTCGCGGACGGCCACCACCGAGCCGCCGCGGCGACGAGGTACGCGCGGGCGGTGGGTGCGGGAGCGGACGACCCGGCGGGCAGGGTGCTGTGCGCGGTCCTGCCGACCGATCACCTCGGTGTGCTCGCGTTCCACCGCCGGATCGACGACGTCCTCCCGGACGCGGCCGCCTCGTCCCGGATGTTCGACCGGATCGCGGCAGCCGACCTCCCCGTCGCTCGGCTCGACCGACCCGCGGCTCCGGACCGGGCGCACACCGTCACGCTGACCGCCGGGGGCCGCTGGTGGCACCTCGACGTGTCGTCCCTGGTGCGGGCCGACGACGTCGTCGAGGCGCTCGACGTCCAGCTCGTCGAGCGGGATGTCGTGCCGCTCGTCCGCAGCGAAATCCCCGAGGCGGAGGTGGTCGCCGTGCCGACGCCGCTCGGGCTCGGCGCGCTGGACCGACCGGGGTCGGTCGGCATCGCCCTGCACCCGCCGGCGGTCGAGGACGTGCTCACCGTCGCACGCGCCGGGCGCACCGTGCCGCCGAAGACCACCTACATCACCCCGAAGCTGCGGTCGGGCCTGCTCGTGACACGGCGGCCACCGCCGGGGGCCACGGAGCGGCCGTAGGCTCACCTCGTGGACGCGAGCACCGACCTCGAGC
Source organism: Nitriliruptor sp. (assembly GCF_040882075.1). Lineage (NCBI taxonomy): Bacteria > Bacillati > Actinomycetota > Nitriliruptoria > Nitriliruptorales > Nitriliruptoraceae > Nitriliruptor > Nitriliruptor sp. Next base: position 11,736 of record NZ_JBBEBZ010000078.1, on the reverse strand, counting down.
GGACCCTGCACGAACGGGGTCTGCGCAGCACCCGCCCCCGGCGGGCGGTGTGGCGTGTCCTGCGCGAGGCCGACGCCCACCTGACCGCCGAGCAGATCAGCGCGGCGATCCGGGACGAGGGTGACGACGTCGACCTCGCCTCGGTCTACCGGGCGCTCGCGCTGTTCTCCGAGCTCGATCTGGCTCGTGAGACCCGGCTCGGTGGTGAGGAAGCGTCCCGCTGGGAGCGAGCCCACCCGGACGAGCACTTCCACCTCGTCTGCGCGTCGTGCGGTGACGTCGACCACCACGTCGGCTCGCTCGTCGCGGAGATCCGCAGCCACCTCGACGAGGGGCACAGCTTCGAGGTGCAGGACGTCGAGCTGGTGGTCACCGGTCGCTGCTCAGCCTGCCGCGCCGCCGCCCTTCGCGCCTCCGAGCGCATCGGGGAGCGCGGGGGCGGGCGCGGCGACGGCGACCAGCAGCGAGGCGCCGGTCGGTACCGCGCGCAGCACGCGGGTGGCAACCGCGCGTAGGTGCGCCTCGTCGGCCTTGGTCGGCAGGATCACGAGGTCGGTGGACCGCGCCTGCCCCTTGACGACGATCGAGAGTCGCCGCTCGTCGATCCCCACGGCGAGGTCGAGCTCACGCCGGATCCGCCGCGTCACCCCGGCGTCGTCGACGTTGCCGATCACCTCGATCGGGACACCGCCGATGTCGCTGCGCACGTACCGGGCGGTCTCGATCGCGAGCTGCAGCGGGCCTTGACCACGTTCGATCATGACGCTCTCGTCGATCACGATCAGGATCCGCTGGGTGCGCTCGCCCCCCTCGAAGGTGACCAGCGTCGGGACGGCGGTCCGCGCGAGGACGCCGTCGATGATGCCGCCGAAGCTCGCGCGGCGGCTGGACGTGGCGCCCTTCCAACCGAGCACGAGCAGCGACGCACGCTGCTCGACCACGGTGTGCGCGATCCCGAGCTCCGCGGACGCATCGATGCGCAGCACGCTGCGTGCCTCGGCGCCTGCCGACTGGGCGACCTCGATCATGTCGTGGTCGAGCTCACGCAGCCGGTCGAGCAGTTCCTCGTCGGTCTCGGACGGGGAGACGAGGACGGGGACGACGAGGCCGCCGTCGGCGCGGGCGAAGGCAGACGCCAGGCGCATCAGCCGCGGGGCGCTGCGCGGGTTGGCGAGCGGCACGACCACGACCTCCCCGAACTGTCGCGACCGGACCGGCTTCGGCAGCTCCAACGCGTACCGGTTGGCAGCTGTCGAGGCGACCAGACACGTGACCAGGATGACCACGATCACCGCGTTGACCGTGTCGGTGTCGATCAGCCCGACGTTCAGGCCGACGATCACGGCGGCGAGGGTCGCGGCAGCCTGAGCGTTGGAGAGCGCGAACATCGCCCCGACTTCGGCGCCGCGGTACCCGAACAGCTTCCCGGCAGCGAGCGCCGCGAGGAGCTTGCCGAGGATCGCGGTCACGGTGAACACCCCCCCGACCAGGAGGGTCCGCGGGTCGGTGAGCACCGCCACGTCGATGAGCATGCCGGTGGCGAGCAGGAAGAGGGGGATGAACAGGCTGCTGCCGAGGAAGTCGATGCGCTCCATCAGCGCGCCGCCGTTCGGCACGCTGCGGTTCAGCGCGAGCCCGGCGAGGAACGCCCCGACGATGGCCTCGATGCCGATCAGCTCCGCCAGCGACGCGGTCACGAACAGGGCCACCATGACGAACAGGAACCGGAGGTTGCGGGCCTGACCTGGCCCGGCGAAGTACCAGCGCGCCAGGCGCGGCAGCCCCAACACGGCGCCCGCCGTCACGACGGCCATCGACGGCAGCAGCGTCAACCAGAAGGCGGGGGTCAGGGCGCCCTGGAAGGCCCGGGCGACGACGGCGAGGACCAGGAGGGCCGCGGTGTCGGTGATGATGGTGGCGCCGACGGTGGTCGCCACAGCACGGTTCCCGAACGTCCCCGCCCGCTGGAAGGTGGGGTAGGTGACCAGCGTGTGGGAGGCCCAGCACGAGGCCAGCAGGATCGATGGCAGGACGTCGTACCCGAGCGCGAGCGCGCTGCCGGTGCCGAGGAGCATCGGGATCGCGAAGGTCAGGACCCCGAACCCGACGGAGTCACGACGGTTGGCGATGAAGTCGTCGAGGTCGAGTTCCAGCCCGGCCACGAACATCAGGTAGAGCAGCCCGACGGTGCCGAGGACCTCCACGACGCCGGCCCGCCCGACGAGGCCGAGACCGGTCGGACCGACGGCGAACCCGAGCAGCACCACCACGATGATCTCGGGGAGCCGCAGCCGCCGCGCCAAGCCCGAGGCCAGCAGGATGGCCGCGGTGAGGACGGCGAAGATCAGGCCCGCATCGTGGAAGGGAAGCGCGGGGAGCTCGAACGACACGGCGGTTCCGTCAGGTGCTCGGCCACCCGCCTTCGGGTCCGGCGACGTTCCCGAACACTAGCCGTCGGTCAGTGCGGGACGGCCACGATGACCGTGCGGTCAGCCGCGGCCCGGGCGAGGCGGCGCGCACCACGGCCGAGGCGACTGGCCGTCGGCGGCATCCCCGTGAGCACCACATCACCGGGCTCGAGCAGGCGAGGTAGGCGCCCGAGGACGCCCTCGACCGAGATGATCTCGACGTCGTCCTCGTCGACGGCGAGGTTGACCATCTGGGTCCGGACCAGCTCCTCCTCGTGGTCGGTGATGACGACGAGGTCGGCTTCGGCCTGGCGGGACAGGCGACCGGCGACCTCGAAGGCCAGGGCGGTACCGAGGAGGCTCCCCGGACCGACGTCGTCCTTGGTGAGCACCACCACGACCCGGCCGGTGTGGTCGTCGCCACCGGGACGGCAGACGAGGACCGGGACGGGGCTCTCGGTCACGATCCGGTCGATGACGGAACCGAAGAACCCCTCGCGGGCGTTGGCGTACCCCTTCCACCCCAGGACGAGGGCGGTGCCCTGCTGTTCGACGACGGTGTGGAGGACCCCCCCGGCCGGCGTGGTGTCGATCCTGACCGAGGTCGTCACCTCGGACCCCGCTCCGAGCGCGACCTTCTCCGCGAGCGTCGCCAGGTCCCGGTGCGCGCGCAGCTGGTCCGGCCGAGCATCGAGCGGCAGGACGTTGACCGCGACGACGGCTCCCGAGTCTGCGGCGGCGACCTGCGCGGCGACGCGGACGAGCGAGCCGACGGTCGCCGGGTTGGCGACCGGGACCACGACCCGCGTGCCGAGCGGTGCGTCGGAACGGTCCGGCGGCTCGATGCGCGGCGCGTACCGGCCGGCGCTGAGTCCAGCGACGAGCGCGGACGCCAGGATGACGAGCACGACGGCGTTGACCTCGCCCGGGCCGATCAGGTCGAGCTCGCTGGCCACGGCGGTGGCGGCCAGCGCTCCGGCGGCTTGCCCCACCGACAGCGAGAACATGATCCCGCGCTCGGGGCCGGTCACCCCCATCCAGCGGCCCGACCCCTCCGAGGCCACCAGCTTGGAGACCACCTCGGCGACCACCAGCACCGCAGCCAGCGCCAGCGTCGTGCCGTCGAGGGCCGCCCGGGGGTCGAGCATCATGCCCGTCGAGATCAGGAACGCCGGGACGAAGACGCTCTCGCCGAGCAGCTGCACCCGTTCGGCGATGACGGTGCCGGTGGGCACGAACGGGTTGAAGGCCAGACCGACGAGGAACGCTCCGACGATGGGCTCGATGCCGATGAGGCCGGCGACGACGGCCGCCACGCCCATGCCCGACAGCAGGAAGGTGAGCCGGACCCGCCGGTCCTGGCCGAGCCCGGTGAAGAACCAGCGGGTGAAGCGTGGCACCAGGACCAGGACCACGACCACGTACACGACCAGGCCGAGCGTGAACAGGCTCCAGAACAGCACCCCGGAGTCGCCCGCGGCCCCGGCGGCGGCCACCGCCAACACGAGCAGGGCAGCCACGTTGGCGATGAGGGTGGCGCCGAGCGACGCGGTGACCGCCCGGTTCTTGGACAGGTCGTAGAGCGTGACCGTCCCGTAGGTGAGCAGCGTGTGGCTGGCGAAGGCCGAACCGATGATCACGGCCGCAAGCAGGTCGATCCCCATCAGCACGGCGGCGCCGGTGACGAGGACCATCGGGGAGACGAAGGTCGCCAGCCCGAAGACGATCGAGTCGCGCCGGTGACGCTTGAACCCGTCGAGGTCGAGGTCGAGCCCGCCCTGGAACATCAGGTAGAGCAGGCCGACGTACCCGAGCGTGTCGATGAAGGTGTTCTCGGCCAGGACGTTGGCCACGTTCGGCCCGATGAGCATCCCGGCGAGCACCAGGCCGATGATGGCCGGCAGGCGCAGCCGCTCGGCGATGAGCGGACCCGCGAGGACGAGCAGGAACAGCACCGCGAAGACCGCACCGGGGTCGGTCAGCGGGAGCAGGCCATCGAGCATCGCGCGGGCCGTCCGGGTCGTCGGGAGCGGCGCAACCTACGCGGCCGAGCCTCGATCGGGGTGTGGCCGGTCAGCCGAGCACCAGGGTGTCGAGCATCAGGTCCGGGTGGTCGACCGCGATCCGGTCGGCCACGAACCGGCTCCGGAAGAGCGCCATCGGCGCGCCCGTCGACCGGCGGTAGACCTCGACGTCCCGCATCCCGGCCAGCTTCTTCGCCCCGTCCTCGTCGGTCGCGCGGGCGACCTCGAACCGGGTGCCTTCGAGCCGGACCGGCGCGCCGAACTCGTGCTCCATCCGCCAGGTCGCGACCTCGAACTGCAGCCGACCGACCGCCGCCCAGATGGGCGCCTGGTCGCCGAGGTCCGGGTGCCGCAGGACCTGGACCACGCCCTCCTCGTCGAGCTGGTCGACGCCCTTGCGGAACTGCTTGGTGCGGTTGCGGTCGGTCGGGTGGGCCGTGGCGAAGTGCTCGGGCGTGAAGGTCGGCAGCGGCGGGAACACCACGGGCGAGTCGGGCGCGTGGAGGCTGTCACCGGCCAGCAGGTCCATCGCGTTGATGAGGCCGATGACGTCGCCCGGGAAGGCCTCGTCGACGGTCTCCCGATCGCGCCCGAAGACCGCCGTCGCGTACTTGGCCGTCGTGCCGCGGCCGGTGCGGTTGTTGATCAGCGTCTCGCCGCGCTCGAACCGACCCGAGCACACCCGGACGAACGCCATCCGGTCGCGGTGACGGGGGTCGAGGTTGGCCTGGATCTTGAACACCAGCCCGCTGAAGGGCTCGTCGATGGCGCGGAAGCCACCGTCGCGGGTCGGCCGGGCCGAGGGTGGCGGCGCGAGCTCCACGATGGCGTCCAGCAGGAGCCGGACGCCGAAGTTCGACAGTGCGGACCCGAAGAAGACCGGCGACGCGGTGCCGGCGAGGAACGCGTCCACGTCGACGTCGGCCCCGATGGCATCGAGCAGCTCGACCTCCTCGCGCACCTCCTCGGCGACCCAACTGTCCTCACCCGTCAGCGAGGCCTCGTCCTCCTGCGCCATCTTCCCGCCGCGGATGCCTGCCGCCTCGAAGCGGTAGGCCGTCGCGGTGCGACGGTCGATCACGCCCTGGAAGCGTCCTTCGGGCTTGATCGGCCAGGTGACGGGCTGCCCGACGAGACCGAGCTTCGCCTCGATGTCGTCGAGGATCGCGAGCGGATCGGGCGTCGGCCGGTCCATCTTGTTGACGAACGTGATGACCGGGGTGCCGCGTGCCTTGCAGACGGCGTAGAGCTTCTCGGTCTGCGGTTCCACACCGCGGGCCGCGTCGAGCACCATCACGGCCGCGTCGACACCCGACAGGACCCGGTAGGTGTCCTCGGAGAAGTCGCGGTGGCCGGGGGTGTCGAGCAGGTTGAGGACGTGACCGTCGTGCTCGAAGCGCGCCACGGCCGACGAGACCGAGATGCCGCGCTGCTGTTCGAGCTCGAGCCAGTCGGAGGTCGTCGCGCGGTCGGTCTTGCGGGTCTGGACCGCCCCGGCCCGACCGATGGCGCCGGCGTACAGCAGGAACTTCTCGGTCAGGGTCGTCTTGCCCGCGTCCGGGTGCGAGATGATCGCGAACGTCCGGCGGCGGGCCGCCTCAGCCTCGACGGCGGCCACGGTGGTGCTCCTTCGAAGTCTGAGGGTCGGCGTCCGACGGCGCCCGGATGGCCGCGCGTGGGCGGGAGAGGTCGGTCCGACCGCCTCCGCGGGCGCGGTGAACGGTACCGCCTCCGGCGGGTGTCCCCCGGGGGCGCAGGACCGCCCGCCACCCCGCTCCCCGCGCGACGATCGCGTGTCAGGCCAGCTGGACCACGGTGAACACGATGGCCGTACCGACCACGAGCTGGCCCGCGAGGTCGATGAGTCCGATGCGGACCAGGCTCCGCCCGGCGTCGGCCGCGAGCACCGCGTCCACCACCCAGGTCGAGAAGGTCGTCAGCGATCCCGCCAGGCCGAGGGTCAGGACCAGCGCGATCGTCTCCGGCGGCTGCAGGAGGGCCACGGCCGCGACGATCACCGCGCCGACGAGGTTCACGGCAGCCACGGCCCACGCGCGTGGCGCCGTTCCGGGCTGACCGACGCGGGCGAGGGTCGCGTGGCGGACGACGCTGCCGACCGCCCCCGCGACCGCCAGCCCGAGGAGCGTGACGAGCCCGCTCACGGTGACCCCTCCGGTGCCGGGTCCTGCGGCGCCGGGTCCTGCAGCGTCCGGTCCACTCTGCCATCACCCGCCGGGTCTCCGTCCCGGGACCCGAGGTGGAGGCCAGCGGCGGCCGCGACCACGCCACCGGACACGCTGCCGACCGCGAGCAGCACGGCCACGGCCACCTCGCCGGAGGCCGCAGCACGGGCGACCTGATCGGCCAGCGTCGAGAAGGTCGTGAACGCCCCGAGCACCCCGGACCCGAGGAAGGCGGTCCAGCGCGCGACCCGAGCGTCGGTGCGGCTGCGTCCGAGCAGCCAGCCGAGGGCAGCAGCCCCGATGAGGTTGGCCGCGAGCACGCCGAGGACGGCGCCCGCGGCGCCCGCCAAGGTGGCACCCGACACGACCGCGCCCCGCAGGAGCGCGCCGGCAGCACCACCGAACGCCACGTCAGCGAGATCGCGACGGGTCGGGTGAGCAGCAGCGGAGGTGGTCACGCAGCGACGCTACCGAGCGGACAGCCTGCGCAGGTGGTGGGAGCCTGCTCGACTGCCGACCGACCGCCACCGCCGAGGAGCCCACGTGACCGACAGCCTGCTCGTCTCCACCCCCGGGGACCACGTGCGGTTGCTGACGCTGCACCGGCCGGACCGGCGCAACGCGCTCGACCTGCACACCATCGAGACCCTGGTGGCCACGCTGCGGCAGCTCGACGCGGACGACGACGTCCGGGCGATCGTGCTGACCGGATCCGATCCGGTGTTCTGTGCCGGTCTCGACCTCGCGGAGGTCGGCTCGGGCGTGATCGACCTGCAGGCCATCGGCGAGCGTGGCGATGACCCGTGGGTCGCGCTCCAGCAGGTCACGACGCCCACCGTCGCCGCGGTCAACGGCGCGGCGGTCACCGGAGGGCTCGAGCTGGTGCTGGACTGTGACCTCGCCATCGCGTCCGAGAACGCCCGGTTCGCCGACACCCACGGGCGCGTCGGGATCCACCCCTCCGGTGGGTTGACCGTCATGCTCCCGCGGTACGTGGGGCGGCGCAACGCGCTCGGGATGAGCCTGACCGGGCGGTTCGTCGACGCGCAGGAGGCACGCACCATGGGCCTGGTCAACGCGGTCGTCCCGCACGACCAACTGCTCGACGCGGCGGTGGACGCGGCGGTCGCCGTCGCGGAGGCCGACCAACGCATCCTCGGGGCGATCCTGGCGACCTACCGGGCGCTCGACGGCGTCCCGCTCGACGAGGCACTGCTGACCGAACGCGAGCGCGCGTTCGAGGTCCCCGTAGACGCCGGCGAGGTCGAAGCGCGACGGGCCGCGATCATCTCGCGCGGTAGCGGCCTCACCAAGGGCTGACCCGCCACGCAGCGTGACCGCCGGTGCGGGAGGCCAGCGACCTCCCGCACCGAGCGATCCCCCGATCAGCCGGCGCGCACACCCTCGAGGTGACGGCGACGCACCCACCGGGTGGCGAGGAGCGCGGCCCCGAGGGTCAGCGCGACCAGCGACGCCGCGAGGTCGCGTCGCGGTGCGGGGACGTCGCGGGCGAGGATCCCGAGATCGCGGAGGTCCTGCACCTGCGTGTCCGAGGACGCCGACGACGCCGACGACGCCGTCGACGTGGCTGCCCCGTCACCCGAGTCGCCCGCGGGTGCGGCGGCCTCGCAGCGCTCCGGCCCGTTGCCCTGGTCCTGGTTCGCACGATCGCAGCCGGGTTCGCGGTCGTCGCAGTGCGGCGGCCGGTTCTCCTGGCCCTTGCCCGGGCGGTCCTCGTCGCAGCTGCGTCCGCGGTCACCCGACTCCTCCGCCGGCGGCTCCTCGCCGTCCGGTCCCTCACCCTCGATCTCGCCGGCGAGCTGGAGCGGCGGGGGCAGGGTCACGCGGTAGAGGTCGAGGGCGCTGCGGCCGTTGCCGATGTTGAAGTCGGAGCTGACGCCGTCGTAGGTGAAGGTGCCGTCCTCGTTCTCGGTCACCTGCCAGACCGCGGAGGTCCAGGTGTTGGCCAGCTCGGGGATGAAGTAGCCGACGTGGTGGAAGTCGAGCGTGTCGTTCCCGTCCTCGTCGACCCCCTCCACGTAGTCCCAGACCTGCACGCCCTGGGTGTACCAGCCCATGAAGATGCGGTTCTGGCCGGGGACCTGGTGGAAGACGTGGGCGGTGCACTCGGTGCCCTGGGGCTGGGTGTTGATCGGCGCGCGCGCGATGGCCTTCTCACCCTCGGAGGTGCGGGCGTAGGACTCCCACGCTGCCTCGGCGGTGTCCGGCGCCTGGTAGCCGGTCGGGTCCCCGCCGCCCTTCAACCGATCGACGGCGTACCCGTGCAACCCACCGTTGCCCTGGGGGATGTCGAGCCCGGGCGAGCAGGACGCGCCACCGGGGGCCACGCCGCCACCGCGCTCGTCGGTGACGATGACGTTGCGACCCGAGTGGGTGTACTCGGCCTCGTGGTTGAAGTCGACGTCCTCGGTCGCGGGGTAGGCGGGTGCGACGGCGCTGTTCACGAGCGCCTCACGGCCCTGGTGGTGAGCCGACCCGAGCCACTCGACGCCCTCGACCGACGGCGCGCCGTTCGCGAGCCAGCTCTGCACCCGCAGGTCCTGCCCGTCCTCGCCGACGACGCAGTCGGTGACCATCGCTCCGGTGGAGAACGCCGGACCGGAGCTCGACGGGCGGACCGAGCACGGCAGCGGCGTGCCGTTGATGCGATCGTCGGTGCGATCGTCGGGGGTGCCGTTGTCGTCGAACATGCCGCTGATGTCGAAGTGCAGCATCGCGGCGCCGCCGGCACAGGTCAGTGTGTCGTCGGGGTAGACCTCGAGCTCGTGGCAACCGTAGATGGCGCTCCGTGTGGTGTGACCGAGGGCCATCTGCACGTCCTCGTACCGGAAGCGGTAGACCTCCGGTCGGCAGGCGTCGCGCTTCTCGTCGACCGACGTCCCCGGGGCCAGGTCGCCGTACGGGGCTTCGAGGCAGCTCGAGAGGTCGAGGACCTCGAACCCATCGAGGTTCGAGTTGGTCGCGCTGGTCTCGTTCGCACGCTGCCCCGCGGCGTTCACCCCGACGCTGTCGGAGGTGACCGCGTAGGCGATGTGCGGTCGGCTCGGGTCGACGTTGACGGTGTGGGCCTCACCGATGTGGCTGGTCAGCCCGATCTCGACCGGGGCCGTCGGGTCGGTGATGTCGATGATCTCGAGACCACCCTGCGGGGCGGCGCCGACGATCGGCACCTCACCACCGTCGTGGCAACGGCCGGAGGCGTCCGTGGCGTCGAGCAGGAGCTGCGCGTCGGCGTCGCGGTCGACCAGGTCACCCCAGTCGGTGTTCAGCAGCACGTCGCCCTTCGGCGTCGCCTCGACGTCGTGTTGCAGGCCGAGCATCGCCAGCGGGTCCGACAGGCAGGCGGCCGATGGGTGGCCGGCCACGAACTCGGGCGCGAGTTCACCGTCCTGCGTGAGCCGCACGATCGTCTGCCCGCCGGCGTTGACGCCCGTGCCGAGCGTGCCGGCGGCGAGGTAGGTGTCACCGCCCTGGGTGAAGAAGTCGAGGTCGGTGTGGGGGTTGCCGGTCACCATCGTGGTGACCAGCTCCCAGGCCGCGCCCTCACCTCCGGAGTTGAACGCCGTGGAGAGGGTCGCGGTCGGCGCGAAACCGGGGACGAGGTGGTCCATCTCGTGGCCGGAGGCGGTGCTGACGGTGCCGATCGTCAGCAGCAGCGCGAACGCGGCGCTCGAGGCGGCGATGGAACGGCGACGGCGCACGGGTTGACCTCGGGTCGGTGACCACCGGCGGTGGTCGGCTCCACCCCCCTCGTTCCCCGCCCCCCCGTCGGTCTCCTGCTGGCAGCGCACGGACCGCGCGGTATCTGAGATCACGGCAGCACGATCGGGATGTCGCGGCGCAGCGCCTCGAGGGCGATCGCGTACATGCCGGTCTTGATCGCCGCGAAGGTCGGCCCGCACCTCGGCGCCAGCGCGCGGGCCCGCTCGACGGCCTCGTCGAGCACCCGGTCTTCAGCCACAGCGACGTCCACGATCCCGACGGCCGCGGCGTCCGTCCCGCCGTAGCGGTGCGCGGTCGTCATGGCCTGGTGCGCCGTGGCGGGGGTCAGGCGGGCCTGGATCAGGGCGCTCATCCCGGGGGTGAACGGGATGTTGATGTCGACCTCGGGCAGGCACCAGAAGCCCCGGTCGGCGCGCGCGACCCGCTGGTCGTGGGCGAGCGACAGCATCGCGCCGGCCGCGAAGCAGTGCCCCTGGATCGCGGCGACGGACGGGACCGGCGAGCTGAGGACACGGGCGAACAGGCCGTGCACCCGCTGGACGAAGTCGGCGACCTCGTCGGGGTGCTCGGTCATCCAGGCGAGGTCGAGCCCGTTCGACCAGAACTTGCCCGTCGCGGTGGTCACCAGCGCTCGAGGGCCGTCCGCGCTCTCGACCTCGTCGAGCACCGCGTCGACGGCGTCGAGCCAGGTCGGATTGAAACGGTTCTCGTCGTCGCCGAGGTCGAGGACGAACACCTCACCGTCGCGGCGCAGGTCGGTCACGGGTGGGCTCCTCGGTCGGGGGCGCGGTCCGCTGAGGAGGGCGAGGCAGCCCGGGCGCGAGCCGCCCGACGTTGCAGGCGGTGCGAGCCGCGGGATACCGTCCGCGCCGTCCCGCGGGTGTAGCTCAATGGTAGAGCTCTAGCTTCCCAAGCTAGCGACGGGGGTTCGATTCCCCTCACCCGCTCCCTCGAGGACCGAACGCAAGTGCGGGGTCCGGCCGAACAGAAGTCGGGCCCTCGACCGTGGAACCACACCCGGTTCCAGCCGTGCCGCCGGCTCAAGCAGCGTCCGGCGCACACTCATCCGGCTGCGAGTACAGCCACCTGGGGTCGGTCGCTCGAACGGTGGCCTGTCTCATGGCTTGCCGGGCTGACGGCGACCGAAGCGTCCGATGAGCGCCGCGGGCACCCGGTGCTGCTCCGTGCTCCGGCCCCGATGCGCCCGAGTCGGTCATCCCGGCGGGCTCGGGGCCGTCGACGGGTTCAGCCGCTGCCGCATCTCCCGGAGGAGAGCACGAACCTTGGCGAGGTCGCGCTCCTCGGCTTCTGCCGTGTACCACCCTCCCTGGTGGTAGTGCCCACGCTGCCAGTAGAAGAGCGCCGCGCGGAGGTCCC
>NZ_JBBEBZ010000077.1:0-30740 GCF_040882075.1 Nitriliruptor sp. | reverse complement strand
CACCGACAGTTGTCCCCCATATGTGGTGTCTCCGAGTCTGACGGGGTTCATTTTGCGACAGCCTGCATGGTGTGATGAGGGCACGGCGTAGGGCTCGTACCCAAGGAACCTCCGCAAAATAACATGGTTGTGGTTCGTCAGTCGGAGTGGGGTTGTTCGGGTGCGATGGTGTAGTTCCAGTCGCCGTGGAACTCGTGAGCCGCGATGGGCAGGGCCTTGAGCACCTTCTTGGTGATCTTGACGCCCAGCGGGTAGTAGCCCTCGTCGAGTTCAGCGTTGACCTTCAGCCCGGTGCGGGTCGTGGTCGCACCGATGAGGTTGACCACGACCTGGTGGCTTGTCAGCGGCCGTCCACGCCAGTTGGCGGTGATCGCGGAGAACAGCCGGTGTTCGATCTTGTTCCATTTCGAGGTTCCGGGCGGGAAGTGGCACACGGTGATCCGAAGGCCGGCCTCGGCCGCGAGCGCCGCAAGCTCGACCTCCCACAGCCGGGGGCGGTAGCCGTTGGATCCGCCCGCGTCCGCGGTGATCAGCAGCCGGTCGGCCTGCGGGTAGATGTGCGAGCCCATCTGCTGCCACCAGCGGCGGATGGTTGCGACCGCGAAGCTTGCGGTGTCGTGGTCGCCGCCGACCGACACCCATGCCTGGTTCGCGCCGACGTCGTACACCCCGTAGGGGATCGCCTTGCCGATCTGTGGGTCGGGGAAATCGTGGGTGTCGACCTCGGCCGGTTGACCTTTGGGCTGCCATTCACGGCCGTTGTTGGACTTGCGGCCCACCAGCTCCTTCTTCTTGGCATCAACCGAGATCACCGGCTGACCAGCGGCCAGGTGCTCAGCGACCTGCTGCGAGAGGTACCCGAACTGCGCGTCACGATCGGGATGGTCGGAGCCCTCCCGGGTCTTGCGGGTCGCCTGCAGCGAGTAGCCCATCTGCTTGAGCAGCCGCCCCACAGTGTCCGCCGACACCTGATGGCCCATCTGCTCGAGAGCGTCCGCGAGGTTGCCGGTCGACTTCGCGGTCCAGCGCAGCGGACACATCGGATCGCCCCGAGACTCGGGCTCGACCAGATCATCGAGGTCGGCCAACAGATCCGGGTCGGTGTCGATCAGCCGCTTCCGGCCCCCACCCTCACCACGCACCCGAGCCTGCGGCATGGCCTCCTCACCGACCTCCGAAGCAGCCTTGGACACCGTGGTGCGGCTCATCCCCGACGCACGCGTGACCGCCGCGATGCCCCCACGCCCCAACGCCCGTGCCTGCGCCCCGATCAGCACCCGCCGCTGACGCTCATCCAACTGCGGAAGCACCGCGGTCAGCATCTGCGCCAGCCCGGCCTCGGTGACCTCCATACCCCAAGCCTACAACACCACCCTCAAACGACCAAATTATCTTGCGGAGACTCCTAACGTCGAGGATCTCGGCGGGTTGACTCCATAACCGCCTGCCGGCCGCTGTTTCGGTGGCGTTTGGCCTGATTACGAACTGCCGCCCGTCGAGATCCGCCTCTGGCGTGGCTCGAGACAGGAATGCGGCAGATCACTCGCATGAGGTATGCCCGCCAGGGGTGACCGTCGCTACTGGTGGAAGGAGCCTTCATGACGGTCATGATCGGGATCGATCCCCACAAGCGATCGCACACCGCGGTCGCCCTCGACGAACACGACGTGGTGCTTGACGAGCTCCGCATCGACGCTGACGCCCGGCAGATCGAACGCCTCCTGGCGTGGGCCGACCGCTGGCCCCAGCGGATCTGGGCCATCGAGAACGCCAACGGGCTCGGCTGGCTGCTGTCCCGGCAGCTGCTCGAGGCCGACGAGCAGGTCCGCGACGTGCCCGCGGCGCTGTCGGCCCAGGTCCGCAAGCTGTCAGGCTCAGGGCACAAGACCGACGCGCACGACGCCCGCTCGACCGCGGTCGCCGGCCGACACGCCCGCCGGCTGCGAACAGTGGTGCCAGACGGGACCCCGCAGGTCCTGGGGCTGATCCTCGAGCGCCGCTGGCGGATCGTCTCGACCCGGCAACGCGCCCTGGTCGCCATCCACGAACAGCTCGTCAAACTGGTCCCTGGCGGTGTTCCACGGCATCTGAGCGCGGACAAGACCGCGGCTGCGTTGCGCAAGATCCGGCCCACCAACCCGGTCGGGGCGATGCGCCGCCTGACCGTGGTCGAGCTGCTCGCCGAGCTACGCAGCCTCGATCGCAAGCGCAAGACCATCGACGCCGAACTCGGCCAAGCGCTGGCCGACTACGGCACCTGCCTGATGGACATCGACGGGATCGGACCGGTCGCGGCCGCCACCATCATCTCCATCGTCGGCGACGTCCGGCGCTTCCCCGACGCCGACCACTTCGCCTCGTTCACCGGGACCGCACCCGTCGCCGCGTCCTCGGGCGAGGTGGTGCGCTACCGGCTCAACCTCGGTGGGCAGCGCGAGATGAACAAGGTCCTGCACATCGCCGCGCGGGTCCAGAGCAACCTGCCGAACAGCGCCGGACGGATCTACATCCACCGCAAGCTCGCGGAAGACAAGACCCGCGCCGAAGCGACCCGTTCGCTCAAGCGCCACCTGTCCAACGCGGTCTACCGCGCCCTGCAGGCCGACCTCGCCGCGCATGAAGCGTCCGGGGAGGACAGCCAGGCCGCGTAGGTCAGGCCGAAGCCGACAGGACACTGACCTGGAATTCGAGTCACTTCCCCGGACCAGTTCACCGTAACGCTCACCCCGCCCGACGTCACCCGGCACCGGGCCCAGCCACGTTGCGCTCGAACCACCCCAGGATCCGCCCGTTGACACAGACAGGGTTCGGTATGACTATGTGCGGAGCGGCGCCGAGAGACACCCGCCGATCATCACAGTGCGGACTCCACCTGGTAGTGGGACGGCAACGGGCCTGGCGCCGGTATCGGGGACCAGACTGGAGCCCGTCGGCGCTTCGAGCGAGCCGTGCGGGTCGCACGGAGCGGACACTGCAGGGGCAGCGACCGCCTGGCGTTGCGCATCGTCACCGAGGACCTCATCCTCGACGACCGAGCCCGATGTGTGTGCGGACCGACCGGAACAGGCCCGGAACACCGCTGGGCAGATGCTGCCAAGGTCTGCGGAGGGTTGCGGAGTCGCCACGAGCACGAAGGACGCCACGTCGCGTCGCAGGAGAGCGCTAACGTGGCGTGTTCTGGGTGTTCCGACGCGAGAGGCGGGGACGGGAATCGAACCCGTGATGGAGGATTTGCAGTCCTCTGCCTTACCACTTGGCCACCCCGCCGTGGGGCGTGCGGGAGGGTAGCGGTGACGCGCGGACGGGTGCGGATCCGCGCCCGGCCGGGTCACCAGGGACGGTCGTCGTCGCCCAGCATCCCGAGCGGACCGGTCCGCCAGCGCGATCCCCGCCACCACGACAGACCCATGCCAGCTGCGAGGATGCCGACGCCGAGCGCTCGTCCGGCCGAGCGCCACCCGACGACGACGGCCAGCGGATCGCGCGGTGCGAACCGACCGAACCGGGTGACCTCGATGGTCTCGCTGGGTGACAGGCGTACGGCCCGGCCGTCCTCGACGCGGTCCCAGCCCGGACGGACCGTGAACCGATCGGCCACCAGCTGCGCGTCGTCGGCGGCACGCCGGAGCGCACCGTGGGTCGGACGCCCGCGCTTGGCGGACCGCACCAGCTCACGTTCGAGCTGACGCCCGAACGTCGTCTGCCGTGCCACGGTCCCTCCAGCGATCTCGGGCCCACGACCCTAGAGGCTCAACCCTCCGCGTCCCGCAGCGCGGACAGGAGCCGGCGGTAGGTGTCGAGCCGTGCCGGGTGCACCTCGCCAGCGGCCAACGCGGCCGGAAGGCGGCAGCCCGGTTCGCCATCGTGCAGGCAGTCGTCGAGCTCGCAGTCGAGCTGGGCGAGCTCCGGCAGGTGGTCGGCGAGGTGATCCGCGTCGAGCGTTCCCAACCCGAACGAGCGCACACCCGGCGTGTCGACCAACCAGGCCTCGAGGCCGGGCACCGGCACCGCGATCGCCGCCACGGTCGTGTGGCGTCCGCCGAAACGTCCGATCTCGGCCACCACCTGGTCGACGTCGGGCACGAGGAGGTTGAACAGCGATGACTTGCCGACCCCCGAATGGCCCGTGAACGCGGTCCAGGTCCCGGCCAGCAGCATCCGCAGCTCGTCGACCCCCTCCCCCGTCTCCGCCGAGGTGATCCGCACCGGGACCCCGATCGCCTCGTAGCGCGCCACCGCATCGTCCAGCGTGGACCGGTCCGTGACGAGGTCGACCTTGTTGAGGCACAGCACCGGGTCGAGCCGGCCGACCGAGGCGGCGACGAGCACCCGGTCGGCGAACCGGACGCCGACGTCGAGGTGGTCGGCGGTGAGCACCACCACGATCTGGTCGGCGTTGGCGACCACGACGCGCTCGTCCTCCTGCGCGTCGTCACCGGTGCGGATCAGCCAGCTGTCGCGGTCGAGCAGCTCGGTGATCCGCGCCACGTCGTTGACGTCCCGGGGCGGGACGACACGGACGCGGTCGCCGACGGACACCTTGGTGCCGCGCATGCCGCCAGCGAACCGTGAGGGCAGCAGCTCATCCTCGAACACGACGGTGATGCGGCCACGGTCGACCGCGACGACACGTGCGACCTCGTGCTCGGCGACCTTGCGCTTGGCGGATTCGGACAGCGCGTCGGTCTTGCGGCGCGGTTCGACGAACGCGTGGTCATCCTCCCACTCGTCCTCGAACGCTTCGACGTCGATACGTGCCATGTGCCCATCCTGCCACCCGCGCACGCCCGACCGCGCCTCGACCTCGCCGCTAGCGTCCCGCGCACGCTCGTGCCCCGACGTGGGAGACCAGCCCCGTGCCAGAACGTCCGCTCGATGACACCGGCTTCGACCTCGCCGGTGCCGCCGTCGAAGCCGCCCTCGCAGCCGGCGCCACCTACGCCGACGCGCGTCTGGTCCGTCGCCGCAGCGAACGGATCGCGGCCCGCAACGGCGAGTTCGAGACGGTCGCGACCGCTGAGGACCTCGGCATCGGTGTCCGCGCGCTGATCGGCAGCTCCTGGGGGTTCGCCGCCACCTCGGACCTCACCGACGCCGCCGCGGCCAAGGCCGGCGCCGAGGCGACCGCGACGGCCAAGGCGTCCGCCCTCGTGCCCGGCAAGGGCCTGGAACTCGCCGACGTCGAGGTCCGCCAGGACACCTACCGCACCCCGCACGAGGAGGATCCGTTCGCGGTCCCGCTCAGCGAGAAGGTGGAGCTGGTCACCGGCGTGACCCGCGACATGCTGGGCGTCGACGGTGTCGCCGTCGCGACGGCGCAGCTGATGTTCTGGGACACCGAGAAGTGGTTCGTGTCCTCGCAGGGCCACCGCATCGCCCAGCACCTGGTCGAGACCGGTTGCGGTATGGACGCCACCGCCGTCGGTGACCAGGAGACCCAGCGGCGCAGCTACCCCCAGTCCTTCGGGCACGTCGAGACCGGCGGCTACGAGGTCGTGCGGCGCTTCGACCTCCCCGCGAACGCGGTCCCCATCGCCGAGGAGGCCGTGCAGCTGCTGACGGCCGCACCGTGCCCCGCCGGTGAGATGGACCTCATCCTCGACTCCACCCAGCTCGCGCTCCAGATCCACGAGTCCGTCGGACACGCCACCGAACTCGACCGCATCCTCGGGTGGGAAGCGGCGTTCGCCGGCACCTCGTTCCTCGACCTCGAGCAGCTCGGGTCGCTGCGCTACGGCTCCGAGCTCATGAACATCACCGCCGACGCGACCATCCCCGGTGCGCTCTCCACCTTCGGGTACGACGACGAGGGCACACCGGCGCAGAAGGTCGACATCGTGCGCGAGGGCACCTGGGTCGGCGTCCTGTCGGGCCGGGACTCGGCGCACCTCGCCGGTCTGCCACCCGGAGGGATGGTCCGCGCCGACGGGTTCAACCGGCTACCGATGGTGCGGATGACCAACGTCGGACTGCTGCCCGGTGAGGGCACCATGGAAGAGATCGTGGCCGACACCGCACGTGGCGTCGTCATGGCCCAGAACCGGTCGTGGTCGATCGACGACAAGCGCCTGAACTTCCAGTTCGGTTGCGAGATCGGGTGGGAGGTCGTCGACGGCGAGCGCACCCGCATGGTCAAGAACCCGACCTACACCGGCATCACCCCGACGTTCTGGGGGTCTCTCGACCGGCTCGCCGGCGAGGACGAGTGGGTGCCCTGGGGGCTGCCGAACTGCGGCAAGGGCCAGCCGATGCAGGTGGGCCACACCGGCCACCCGGCATCTCCTGGCCGGTTCAGGAACGTCCGCGTCGGGGTGAAGGGGTGAGCGTGAGCGACGTCCAAGGACAGCTGCAGGAGCTCGCTGACGACGTGATCGCGAGCGTCGGGGCTCACCGCTCCGATGCGGAGGCCAACGTCAGCGTGACCCGGACCCGTCACGGGCTGACGCGGTTCGCCAACTCGTTCATCCACCAGCACGTCGGTGAGGACACCCGCGAGGTCCGGTTGACCCTCGCCATCGAGGGACGCACCGCCACCGCGTCGACGACCGACACCGACCCGGAGGGGTTGCGTCAGCTCGTCGAGCGCACGCTCACCTCGGCCGAGGTCCAGCCGGTCGATCCGACGTGGCCCGGCGCCACCCCGCGGGTCGACGTGTCCGGCACCGGCAACCTCGACCCGGCGACGGCGGACGCAGCACCCGGCGACCGTGCCCAGCTGGTCAAGGCCTTCGTCGACGAGGGACCGGGCCTGCGCGCCGCGGGTTTCGTCGACACCGCGACCACCGAGGCCGCCTTCGCGTCCACGGCGGGGCAACGGGTCAGCGGCGCCGCCACACGCGCGACCCTCGACGGGATCCACCAGACCGCCACCTCCGCGGGCAGCGGCCACGCGACCTCGTTCCGGCTGAGCGAACTCGACGCCGCCGCCGCGGGTGCGCGGGCGGCCGACCTGGCCCGCCGGAGTGAGCGGGCCGTCGACATCGACCCTGGGACCTACCCGGTCGTGCTGATGCCCGAGGCCGTCGCCACGGTGCTCACGTTCATCGCGGTGTACGGCTTCAACGGCAAGGCCCACCACGAGGGAGCGTCGTTCGCGGAGATCGGCGAGCAGCAGTTCGACCCCTCGATCACGATCACCGCCGATCCGAGCGATCCGCGTTCGCTGGGGCTGCCGTTCGACGCCGAAGGTTCGCCACGGCGGCGCTACCCGCTGGTCGCGGACGGCATCACCGAGAACCTCGCCCACGACCGTCGGACGGCACAGGTGGTCGGGGCCACCACCACGGGCGACGCGCTCCCCGGCGGCGAGGGCTTCGGTGCGATGCCCGGCACGCTCGTGCTACGACCGGGCGCGGCCACATCGGACCAGATGATCGCGTCGGTCGAGCGCGGCCTGCTCGTGACCCAGTTCCACTACTGCCGCATCCTCGACCCGAAGTCCCAGGTGGTCACCGGCCTGACGCGCAACGGCACCTTCCTCATCGAGGACGGCCAGGTCACCGGAGCCGTCGGCAACCTGCGGTTCACGCAGTCGTTCACCGCCGCGCTCGGCGAGGGGCAGGTCTTGCAGCTCGGCGGCGACGACCGCTACGCGTCCGGAGACTTCGGCGAGGGCATGATCATCGCCCCGTCGCTGCAGCTCGCCGGCTGGAACTTCACCGGGGGCGCGAAGGGCTGACCCGACATCGCTCGGCCGACCGGGCCGTCCGGGTCGCAGGTCGCGTAGCGTCGCCGCGACCGACCGAGGAGCACCGACCGTGCAGGACTTCACCCGAGCGCTCGTGACGGGCGCCTCGACGGGCATCGGCGCCGCCATCGCCACCGATCTGGCGCGGCGTGGCGTCGACCTCGTCGTCGTGGCTCGATCCACGGACAAGCTCGAGGCGCTCGCGGAACAGCTCGGTGGCGCCCACGGTGTCCAGATCGAGGTGCTCCCGGCGGACCTCACCGACGCCGACCAGCTCGGCGCGGTCGAGGAGCGGCTGCAGCGCGGTGGCGACGACGCCGTCGACCTGCTCGTCAACAACGCGGGGTTCGGGACCGCGGGCCCCTTCCTCGAATCGACACCGGACCGCGCCGCCGGCGAGATCGCGCTGAACGCGACCGCGCTGACGCGCCTGACCTACGCCGCGCTCGGGCGGATGGTCGACGCCGGCCGTGGCGGCATCCTGAACGTGTCGTCCATCGGCGCGTTCCAGCCGGTCCCCCACCTCGCCGTCTACGCCGCGACGAAAGCGTTCGTGTCCTCCTTCACCGAGGCGGTGCACGAGGAGGTCCGCGGCTCGGGCGTCCACGTCACGGCGCTCTGCCCGGGGTTCACCCGCAGCGACTTCGTCGAGGCAGCCGGCGCTGGATCCGAGGCGTCGAGGCTGCCCGGGTTCCTGTGGCAGGAGGCCGAGCCGGTCGCCAAGGCCGGGGTCGACGGGGTCCGTCGCGGTCGTGCGGTCGTCGTCAGCGGATCGATCAACAAGGTCAGCTCGGGGCTGTCCTCGGTCACCCCGTCCCCGGTCAGCCGGCGGCTCATCGGCGGGGTCATCGGACGTCTGTCCTGACTACGGTCGGGACGGGAGCCAACGCCGCCGGCACCGTCGAGCGGCGACAACGGGACGAAAGGGAGCACCGTGGCATCTGACGCGATCGAGGGTCTGCTCGACGAGGCCCGCACCTTCCCGCCACCCGAGGCGTTCAAAGCCGAGGCCCGCACGACCGACGCCGAGGTCTACGACGAGGCCGCCGAGGACCGCGAGGGGTTCTGGGCCCGTCAGGCCGCGGAGCTCGAGTGGTCCGAGGACTGGGACACGATCCTCGAGTGGGAACCGCCCTACGCCAGGTGGTTCGTCGGCGGCGAGCTCAACGTCAGCCACAACTGCGTCGACCGGCACGTCGCCGCCGGCCACGGTGACCAGGTCGCCTACCACTGGGAGGGCGAACCGGGCGACACCCGCACCATCACCTACGCGCAGCTGCTCGAGGACGTCCAGCGTGCCGCGAACGCGCTGAAGGAGCTCGGGGTCGAGCGGGGCGACCGGGTCGCGGTCTACCTGCCGATGATCCCCGAGCTGCCGGTCACGATGCTCGCCTGCGCGCGCATCGGCGCGGTCCACTCGGTGGTGTTCGCTGGGTTCTCCGCGCAGGCCCTCCGCGACCGCATCAACGACTCGGACTGCAAGGTCGTGGTCACCGCGGACGGTTCCTGGCGCCGCGGCAGCGTCTTCCCGCTCAAGGAGCACGTGGACGAGGCGCTGCAGGACACGCCGTCGATCACCAAGGCCCTCGTGGTCAAGCGCACCGAGAACGACGTCACGATGCAGGACGGTCGCGACGTGTGGTGGCACGACCTCGTGCCTGGCCAGCCGACCGAGTGCCCGCCCGAGTCGATGGACAGCGAGGACCTGCTCTACCTGCTCTACACCTCGGGCACGACCGGCAAGCCCAAGGGGATCATGCACACCACGGGCGGGTACCTGACCCAGGTGGCCTACACCCACCGCGAGGTGTTCGACCTCAGGCCGGACACCGACGTGTACTGGTGCGCCGCGGACATCGGGTGGGTCACGGGCCACAGCTACATCGTCTACGGGCCGCTCGCCAACCGCGCCACCTCGGTGCTCTACGAGGGCACGCCGAACTTCCCCGCAGAGGACCGCTTCTGGGAGATCGTCGAGACGTACGGCGTCACCCAGCTCTACACCGCGCCGACCGCCATCCGCGCCTTCATGAAGTGGGGTGACCACCACCCGGAGGGCCACGATCTGTCGAGCCTGCGGTTGCTCGGCACCGTCGGCGAGCCGATCAACCCCGAAGCCTGGATGTGGTACCGCGAGGTCATCGGTGGCGGACGTTGCCCCATCGTCGACACGTGGTGGCAGACCGAGACCGGCGCGATCATGATCAGCCCGCTCCCGGGCGCGACCACGACCAAGCCGGGGTCGGCGACCTTCCCCATCCCCGGGATCTCGGCGGACATCGTCGACGAGAAGGGGAACTCGGTCGCGATCCCCGGCGGGGGGTACCTCACCCTCGACCAGCCGTGGCCGTCGATGCTCCGCGGCATCTGGGGCGACGAACAGCGGTTCAAGGACACCTACTGGTCGCGTTTCGAGGGCCGCTACTTCGCCGGCGACGGCGCCAAGCGCGACGACGACGGCTACTTCTGGCTGCTCGGCCGCGTCGACGACGTGATGAACATCTCGGGGCACCGCATCTCGACCACCGAGGTGGAGTCGGCGCTCGTCAGCCACCCGTCGGTCGCCGAGGCAGCGGTCGTCGGCCGCGCCGACGCCCAGACCGGGCAGGCGATCGCCGCGTTCGTGACGCCGCGCGGCGGGATCGAACCGAGTGACGAGCTCGCCAAGGAGCTGCGCGAGCACGTGGCGAAGGTCATCTCGCCGATCGCCAAGCCCGCGTCGCTGCTGTTCACCGCCGACCTGCCGAAGACCCGGTCCGGCAAGATCATGCGGCGGCTGCTCAAGGACATCGCCGAGGACAAGGAACTCGGCGATGTCACCACGCTGGCCGACGCGTCGGTCGTCGACACCATCAAGGGCCGCTACCTGTCCGGCCAGGGAAGCAGCGACGCCTGACGCGGCACGACCACCTCGATGTTCGGTTCCTGGCGCTCAGGCGCCAGGAACCGGCGCGAACCGCGGCCCCGCACGCCTCCTGCCAGGCAGTTCCTGGCGCTCAGGCGCCAGGAACCGGGGGAGGACATCGGAACGTCAGTCGTCGAGCAGGCCCTCGCGCTCGCCCTCGGCGACGAGCCGGGCGACGTTGCGGACGTCGCCGGGTGAACCGTCGAGCAGCTCGCCACGGACCCGCAGGAAGGCGGCCCCGAGCGTGCTGCGCTGCTCGTCGGACACGTTCTCACGTGCGGCGTTGAGGACGTCACGCTCCTCCTCGTCGAGGTGGTGGGTCAGCGCCTCGGACAGCTCCTCGAGCGCCTCCTCGAACGCCTCGTCGTCGTCGGCATCGGCCCGCAGCAGCGCGAGCAGGGCCTCGTGGCCCTCGGCGTGCTCCTCGGTGCCGTGCTCGATGTCCTCGGCCTCCTCCGGCGCCTTGCGCTTCAGCGTCGGGTAGACCTCGCGCTCCTCGGCCTCGGCGTGCGCGACCAGCAGGTCGGCGAGGTCGCTCCGCACCCCGGCCCGATCGGCCTCGCGGTTCCGGAGCTCGCGGAGCAGCCGCTCGAACTCCCGGTGGTCGGCGAGGATCAGCTCGACGACGTCGTCGCCCTCGATCGTGTCCGCGCCCCTCGGTGTGTCGCTCACAGCGTTCCGCTTCGCTCCAGGGTCACCACGGCGGCGACCTCATCCAGCTGTGTTCGTACCTCCGCGTGGGCCCGGGCGGGCGCTCCCACCCCGCTCGACCGGACGGTCACGACCCGGTGACATCGGTCGGCCCCGTCGGGCCCGGCGCGCCGCGGGAGCACGGTGGATGGCTGGCGTCGGCGCAGCTAGCCTCCGCGGGACCACCCGCCCAGAACCCCGCTGCCACCCGCTCCCCCGAGGTCCCTCCCCCGTGTCCGCTCCTTCCCGGCTCCCGGTCCCGCGGCCGGTCCGCGCCCCCCGCAGAGGTTCGTGGTGATGCTCCTGGTGAGCGTGGCAGCTGTCTTCGTGCTGGCGGCCCTGACTCCGCTCCTCGTCCGCGGGCTCGGTCGCGATGCCGGGTACGTGGGCGCCGCCGTGCTGGCCGGCATCGCGGTCTGGCTCGGCGCGTCGACTCCCACCGTCCTCGGCGGCGAGGCGGTGACCGCCGAGGTGCGTTGGATCCCGCAGGTCGACATCTCCTTCACCCTGCGCATGGACGGGATCGGCCTGCTGTTCGCTCTCATCGTCCTCGGCATCGGTGCGGTCGTCCTGGCCTACGCCGCCCGCTACTTCGGCCGCGACCAACGACGCAAGGCGTCCCGCTACCTGGCCCTCCTCACCTTCTTCGCCGGAGCGATGCTCGGGCTGGTCCTCGCCGACGACGTCGTGCTCCTGTTCGTGTTCTGGGAGCTCACCAGCATCTCGAGCTTCTTCCTCATCGGTGGGCTCGGCGAGGGCAAGGCCGGGGCGACCCGCGCGCTCCTGATCACCTCCATCGGTGGGCTCGCGCTGTTCGCCGGCGCGATCCTGCTCGGCGTCGAGGGCGGCACCACCTCGCTGTCCGCCCTGGCAGCGGACCCGTCCGCGATCGTCGCGTCGCCGCTGGCGCCGGTCATCGTCGTGCTGCTCCTGCTGGCCGTGGCGACCAAGTCAGCCCAGCTGCCGTTCCACTTCTGGCTGCCGGGCGCGATGGTGGCGCCGACCCCGGTCAGCACCTACCTCCACGCCGCCACGATGGTGAAGGCGGGCATCTACCTGCTGTTCCGGACCACCGGGATCCTCAGCGAGGTCCCCATGTGGACCCCGACGCTGGTGGTGCTCGGCGGTGCCACGGCGGTGTACGCCGCGTTCGTGGCCACCACACAGGACGACCTCAAGGGGCTGCTCGCGTTCTCGACGGTGAGCCAGCTCGGGATGATCGTGCTCATCCTCGGGGTCGGCACACCCCTCGCGATCGCCGTCGCGGGGCTCTACACGTTGTCGCACGCGCTGTACAAGGCGACGCTGTTCATGACCGTCGGGATCATCGACAGCGCGACGGGGACCCGGTCGCTCGCTGCCCTCGGCGGGCTCCGACGGCACCTCCCCCTCGTCGCGCTCGCCGGCGGCCTCGCCGCGATCTCGATGGCCGGGCTGCTCCCCCTCGTCGGGTTCGTGGCCAAGGAGGAGGCGTTCGCGGCGCTGCTCCACGCCGAGACCGCGTGGGTCGGTCCCGTCGGCACCGCCCTGGCGGTGCTCGCCAGCTTCGGGACGTTCGCCTACAGCGCTCGCTACTACCTCGGCACGTTCGAGGGGCCGGTCCGGACACCGGCCCACCGCGCGCCGGCCGGGTTCGTGCTCCCCGCTGTGCTCACCGGCGTCGCCGGGCTCGCGCTCGGTCTGGTGGTGCCCGTCCTCGACCCGCTCGTCAACGGCCTCGCGCGCGACGCCACGGGCACCGACCCCGAACTGCACCTCGCTCTCTGGCACGGCCTCACCCTGCCGCTCGGCCTGTCGATCCTCGTCGTCCTCGTCGGCAGCGCCCTGTACCTCCAGCGCGACCGCGTCACCGGGCTGCTGACCCGCAGGCCGCTTCCCCGCGGCGCGGACGTGTTCGACCGCGCCTACGACGGGCTGCTCGCCCTCGGCAGCCGGGTCGGCCGGACCTCGACGTCGGACGCCACCGTCACCTACCTGCTGCCGGTGCTGCTGACCGCCGTCGCCGTGGTCGGCGCCGCGACCGCCACGATCGACCTCAGCGACCTCGGTGCGCCGGCGCCCTCCCTCGCCGGTGACGGCGTGGTCATCGTGCTGCTGCTCGGGGCCGTCATCGCCGCCGTGGTCGCCAGGGGGCGGCTCGCGGCCATCGCCGCGCTGGGTCTGACAGGGTTCACCGTGGCGGTGTGGTTCGTGCTGCTCGGTGCACCCGACCTCGCGCTGACCCAGATCCTCATCGAGACCCTGACCGTCGCCCTGGTCGTGGTCGTCTTCCGCCGCCTTCCCGGGCGGTTCCCGAACGCCGGCCGGCGCCGGAGGGTGCTGGGCATCGTGACCGCGGCGCTCGTCGGCACCGGGGCCGCTACCGCGACCTACCTCGCGACCGGTCGCCGGGAACTGTCGGACATCGGAGGCTCGCTGCTGGCCGAGGGTCAGGACCTCACCGGAGGCGCCAACGTCGTCAACACCATCCTGGTCGACTTCCGGGCCCTAGACACCCTCGGCGAGGTGGTGGTCCTCGCCATCGCCGCCCTCGGCATCCTCGCGCTCGTGCGGTTCGTGCCGCGCGACGCGGTACCGATGCCCCACCGGGACGACCCGACCGCTGCCATCGAGCCCGACTTCAGTGACGCCCGCTTCGGTGGCGCCGGCATGATCGGCAGCCAGCTCCTGCGCACCACGACCGCCATGCTGGCCCCAGCGATGGTCGTCGCGTCGCTCTGGCTGTTGCTGCGCGGCCACAACGCGGTCGGAGGCGGCTTCATCGGCGGCCTGGTCGCCGGCGCGGCCATCGTGCTGCGCTACTTCAGCCACGGACACGCGGACATCTGGCACGCGCGCACGACCCGGACGGTCCCGACCGTCGGGATCGGCGTCCTGATCGCCGTCGGGTACGGACTCGGTGGGCTGGGCCTGACGGGCGCGTTCCTGGCCGGCGGGAAGATCCCCCTCCCGTTCGTCGACGACGTCGCCGCATCGCTCGTGTTCGACATCGGCGTCTACGTCGTGGTGGTCGGGCTGGTCGCCTCCATCATCCGCCACCTCGGCCAGAGCGTCGGGCCGCACTCGCTCCCCGGCCGTGACGACGACGCCGGTGACCTCGACACGCGTGAGACCGCGAGGACCGGCAGTGGGGGGCTCTCGTGACCGCGGCTCTCATCGTCGGCATCCTCGCCGCAGCCGGTACCTACCTCGTGCTCCAGCGCGGCATCGTGCGGATCACGCTCGGCTTCGTCCTGCTCGGCCACGCGGCCACCACGGCCCTGTTGGCCGCTGGTGGCGTCGCCCGCCGCGACCTCGCCTTCGTCGGTGCGCCCGGGACCCCCGGCGATCCGCTGCCGCAGGCGTTCGCGTTGACGGCCATCGTCATCTCGTTCGGGGTGACCGCCTTCCTGCTCGCGCTCGCCTACCGCAGCCGCGACACCCTCGGGCACGACGATGTCGAGGCTCCCGACCTCGAGGGCTCGTTGCTCGACCAGTCAGCGTCGGCACTCGAGCTGCGGATCCCGACCGCGGACGAGGACGCTGAACCGGTCGATGACGCACCAGGTAACCGGGAGGATGGCCGATGAGCGCCCTCCTCGTCGCGCCCTTCGCGCTGCCGCTGGCCGTGGCGGCGCTGCTGCTGCTGCTCCGGCGACGCCCCCACCTCCAGCGGGTGATCGGCGTAGCCGGCGTCGTCGCCCTGGTCGCGGTCGGGGTCGGCCTGGTCGTGGCCACCGCGGGTGGCGAGGTCCACGCCACCCGGGTGGGTGGTTGGCCGGGCGGGTTGGCCATCGTGTTCGTCGCGGACGGCGTCTCGGCGCTGCTCGTCGCCGGTGCCTCGATCGTCAGCGTGCTGTGCCTGGTGACCGCCGCAGCACGGGACGAGGACCGCCACCCGCTCTTCCACCCGCTCGTCGCGGTCCTGCTCGCCGGTGTGCTCGGCTCCTTCGTCACCGGCGACCTGTTCAACCTGTTCGTCACCTTCGAGGTGATGCTCATCGCCTCGTACGTGCTCGTCGCGCTGCGCGGCGGGCCGCGCGAGGTCCGTGCGAGCACGGTGTACGTGACGGTCAACCTGCTGGCCTCGGCGATGCTCCTGATCGGGATCGCCCTGCTGTACGGGGCAGCCGGCACCGTGGAACTCGCCTCGCTGCACCGCGTCGTGGTCGAGGTGCCGAACGCCGCCATCGGAGCGACGCTCGTGGCCACCGCCGTCGCGGTGAAGGCCAGCCTGGTACCGCTGCACAGCTGGCTGCCACGTGTCTACCCCGTCGCGGGCCCCGCCACGACAGCGCTGTTCTCCGCGCTGCTGACCAAGGCCGGCGTGTACGTGCTGCTGCGCCTCGACAGCACCGTGTTCGCCGACGTCGACGCGTTCCGCCAGGTCCTCCTGGTGGTCGCGGTCGTGACGATGGTCATCGGTGTCCTCGGCGCGGTCGGGCGCAGCGACGTCCGCGGCATCCTCTCGTTCCACATGGTCAGCCAGGTCGGCTACCTGGTCCTGCCGATCGGCATCGGCACCGTCGCCGCCTACACCGCCGGCCTGGTCTACCTGCTGCAGTACCTGGCGGTGAAGGGCTCGCTGTTCCTGACCGCCGCGGCCATCGAGACCATCACCGGTACCGGCCAGCTCGCGCGGCTCGGCGGGATGCTGCGCACCCGCCCGGCGCTGGCGATCGGTTTCCTCCTGCCGGCCCTCAGCCTCGCCGGCATCCCACCGACGTCCGGGTTCGTCGGCAAGTTCCTCCTGGTCGACGCCGCGTTCGAGAGCCATCTGCTCCTCGCCGGCGGGGTGGCCGTGGCGGTCAGCTTCGCAACGTTGCTGTCGATGCTGAAGATCTGGAACGGCGTCTTCTGGGGCGAGCGGACCTCCGAGGTGACCGACGAGCCGGGCCTCGCCGCCTACAGCTTCCCCGTGCCCGCTGGTGGGGCCGGCGGCGGCGATCCCCCCGCTCCGCCCGTGGTGCGGAACGGCCGGACCCTGGCGCTGGCTGCCCCTGCCCTCCTCGTCGGCGTCCTCGTCCTCGCCCTCGGGGTCCTGGCCGGACCGCTGGTCGACCTGGTGCAGCCAGCGGCGCAGACGCTGGCCGACCCGCAGCCGTACCTCGACGCCGTGCGGAGGTCCTGACGTGCCCCGTCTGCTGACCAAGCCCCTACGCATCCTGTACGCCGTGGGCTACTTCCTGGTCGAACTGGTGCTCGCCAACCTCCGGCTCGCGACGGACATCGCCGTCCCAGGTCGACTGCCCGCGACCAAGGGCATCATCCGCGTCACGACCGCCGCTCGGACCCCTGCCGAGGTGTGGGTGGTCGCCAACGCGATCTCGATGACGCCCGGCACCCTCACCCTCGAGACCGACGCCGAGCACCACCACCTCTACGTCCACACCCTGTACGCGCAGGACCGTGCGGCGTTCACCAAGCAGATCCACGCCCTCGAGTCGGCCCTGCTCGGAGCCATGCGATGACCGTCCTCGACCTCGCCCTCGTCGCCCTCGGGCTGGCCTTCGCCCTCGGGATCGTCCGGGTCGTCCTCGGTCCGACCGTCGCCGACCGCGCGGTCGCGACCGACCTGTGCCTGTTCACCGTCATCGGCGCGGTCGCTCTCATGGCTCCTCGCACGGGCGCCGAGCAGTTCGAGGACGTGGTCCTGATCGCGGTCCTCCTCGGTTTCGTGGCCACGATCGCGCTGGCCGCGCTCATCGGGAAGGAGCGAGAGTGAGCGGGCTGATCGCGAACGCGCTCATCCTCTTCGGGGTCCTGCTGGTCGTCCTCGGGGGGGTCGCACTGCTGCGCCTGCCCGACGTGCTGGCGCGCGCCAACGCCGCGACGAAGGCCGCCGGGCTCGGCCTGGCGTCCATCCTGGCCGGCGCCGCGGTGGCCATCGGGACCCGGGACGCGTACGTGAAGCTCGGTCTCGCGATCGTGGTGCAGTTCATCACCGCACCGGTCGCGGGCCACGTCCTCGGCCGAACCGCCTACCGTACGGATCCCGCAGCCGCCACGAGCTTCCTCGTCATCGACGATCTCCGACCCGACCCACGAGCCGATATCGACGTCGCGGAGGCCTCGGAGGGCGGACCAGGCCCCGAGGGAGCCCCCGACACGCGGTGATCCTCAGCCTCGTCCCGGCAGCACGTGGCCGGTGCAGCCAATCAGCCAGGAGTCGCCGCCCCGGCATCGGACGGGGCGACGACGACGAGCACCTCGTCGGCATCCACCTGCTGACCGACGGCGATCCTGACGTCGCTGACGGACCCGGCGACCGGCGCCGTGACCCGGTGTTCCATCTTCATCGCCTCGAGCGTGCACAGCAGGGCGCCCTCGGTCACCGCGTCCCCCTCGGCGACCAGCAGGGAGACGATCGACCCCGGCATCGGCGCCAGCGTCGCACCCTCGACCCGCTCCGCAGCGGCGACCGGGAACCGGGGCTGCTCGGTGAGCCGCACGCGGCCGAGGACGCTGTGCACCGCGATGGCGTCCCCGCGACGGGCCACCAGGACACGGTGCCGGCGCCCATCCACCTCGACGTCGAGGTGGTCGCCCGCGAGCCGGTGGACGGTGACGGCGGACCCCTCGCTCCCTGATGCCGGTGAGCCGTCGAACCGCGGGTCCTCCTCGGACCGCAGCAGGAAGGTCCCGTCACGCCGAGCGCGGTAGGTCACCCGCCAGGTCGTGTCGTCGACCACGAACCCGACGTGCGGGTCGAAGGCGCCCGCGTTCGTGAACCCCGGCGCGACCAAGGGCAGCCCGCGTTCGGTGGCGACCGACCCGTTGTCGATGCCCACGACGGTGGCCGCGATCAGAGCGAGGTCGACCGCATCGAGGGCGGGCGGGAAGCGGCGGTCGTCGTCGGTCGGGTACCGGTCATCGAGGTAGGCGGTGGTCGTGTCGCCGGCGAGGAAGGCGTCGTCTCGCAGGGCGTCGACGAGTAGGTCTCGGTTGGTCCTCGCACCGAGGATGACGGTGTCATCCAGGGCGCGGGCCAGCCGTGCGGCCGCCTCGAGCCGGGTCGGCCCCGTACCCACCACCTTGGCGAGCATCGGGTCGTAGTGGACCGACACGACGTCGCCCTCGACGACGCCCGAGTCCCACCGGATGCCCTGACCTCCAGCCGGTTCGAACGCGTCGAGGGTGCCCGTGGCCGGCAGGTACCCCGACGCCGGGTCCTCGGCGTACAGCCGCGCCTCGATCGCGTGGCCGACCTGGACCAGGTCGTCCTGGGTGAACGGCAGCGGCGCACCGGCAGCGACCAGGATCTGCAGACGGACCAGATCCAGCGCGTGGAGCGCCCCGGTGGCGGGGTCCCGGACGTGGACGACCTGCTCGGTCACCGGGTGTTCGACCTGCAACCGGGTGTTGACCTCGAGGAACGCGAAGCAGTCCCTCGGGTCGACGAGCTCTCCGGCGCGCCGGCGGACGAGCAGGGCCTCGTCCGCGACGAACTCCACCGTCCCGGCGTTGACGTACCCGATCGCCCGCGCGGCGGCGACGGCCGCGTCGCAGAGGGCGGCACGGACCTCGTCGTCGATGGACGCGGACGGCGCCTCCTCGATCACCTTCTGGTGTCGACGCTGGATCGAGCACTCACGTTCGAAGGCGTGGACGATGGCGCCGTGGCCGTCCCCGAGGATCTGGACCTCGAGGTGGCGGGGACGCTGCACGAACCGTTCGAGGAAGACCGTGTCGTCACCGAACGCGGCGGCGGCTTCCCGGCGGGCCGCGGCCACCGCGTCCTCGAGCTCGTCCGGACCCGCGACCAGCCGCATGCCCTTGCCGCCACCGCCGGCAGCGGCCTTCACCAGCAGCGGGAAACCGACGTCCTCGCCCGCCGCCGCGACGTCGACACCGTCGGGCAGCTCGATGCCGGGCACCAACGGCACGCCGGCGTCGGCCATCCGGCGCTTGGCCTCGACCTTGTCACCCATCGCCGCGATCGCGTCGGGTGTCGGACCGATCCAGGTGAGACCAGCGGCGCCGACCTCCCGAGCGAAGCTGGCGTTCTCCGACAGGAACCCGTACCCCGGGTGCACAGCGTCGGCACCCGACCGGGCGGCCGCTGCGAGCAGCGCCTCGGCGCGCAGGTACGACTCCGCGGGCGAGGCGCCTCCGAGCCGGATGGCCTCGTCGCAGACCCGGACGTGCAGCGCGTCGGCGTCCACGTCGGAGAAGACCGCCACCGTCGCGATGCCCATCGAACGGCACGTCCGCGCCACCCGCACGGCGATCTCGCCCCGGTTGGCGATGAGCACCTTGCGAGGCAGCCGCGTCGGCTCAACCTCAACCTCGGCTTGGACCGGACCGGTCATCGGAACACCCCGAAGCTGCTGGCCCCGGCGACGGGGGCGCCGTGCACCGCCGACAGCGCGAGACCGAGCACATCACGGGTGTCGCGCGGGTCGATGACCCCGTCGTCCCACCCCTGCCCGGTGGAGAACAACGCGTTCGACTCGGCCTCGATCTGCGTCTCGACCATCTCGCGGATCGCCGCGTCCTGTGCGTCGTCGTAGGGCTCGCCCCGGTTCTCCGCCGCCGACCTCGCCACGATCGACAGCACCCCCGCCAGCTGCTGGGGCCCCATGACGGCGATGTGGTGGTTCGGCCAGGAGAACAGCAGCCGCGGGTCGTAGGCGCGGCCGCACATCCCGTAGTTCCCCGCCCCGTAGGAGGCACCCATCATCAGCGTCAGGTGCGGCACCTCGGAGTTGGTGACGGCGTTGATGAGCCGAGCACCGTGGCGGATGATCCCACCCTGCTCGTAGCGGGTCCCGACCATGAAGCCGGTGATGTTCTGGCAGAACAGGATGGGGACCGACATCCGGTTCGCGAGCTGGATGAACTGGGCGCCCTTCTCGGCCTCCTGGCTGAACAGCACCCCGTTGTTGGCGAGCACCGCGACGGGGAAACCGTGCAGCGACCCCCACCCCGTGACGAGGTTGGTGCCGAACGACGCCTTGAACTCCTCGAACCGGGACCCGTCGAGGACCCGTGCGAGCACCTCCCGGGCGTCGAACGGTTCACGCAGGTCCACCGACGCGATCGCGAGCAGGTCCTCGGGGTCGTGGACCGGCGGGTCGGCGGGCTCGGTCGGCCCGGGACCGAGCTTGCGGTGCCCGAGCCGCGCGACGATCTGGCGCGCCGCGCGGATCGCATCCACCTCGTCGTCGGCGAGGTAGTCGCCGAGCCCCGACGTTCGTGCGTGCATCTCGGCGCCACCGAGCTCCTCCTCGTCGGCCGCCTCGCCCGTGGCCATCTTCACGAGCGGCGGACCGCCGAGGAAGACCTTGGACCGCTCGCGGATGAGCACCGTGTAGTCGCTCATGCCGGGCACGTAGGCGCCGCCAGCGGTCGAGGAGCCGAAGACGACCGAGATGGTCGGGATGCCGGCCTTCGACAGCGCTGTCAGGTCGTGGAAGGTGCGCCCTCCGCGGACGAAGATGTCCTTCTGGGTGCGCAGGTCCGCGCCGGCCGACTCGGTCAGGTTGATCACCGGCAGGCGGTTTTCCCGCGCGATCTGCAGCCCGCGGAGCGCCTTGGTCACCGAGAAGGGGTTGGAGGCCCCGCCCTTCACGGTCGGGTCGGACCCGCCGACGTAGCACTCGACGCCGTTGACCCGCCCGATGCCGGAGACGCTCGAGCCGCCGGGGTGGAAGTCGGACCCGTGGCCGATCAGCGGCTGGATCTCGAGGAAGGGCGAGTCGCGGTCGAGCAGCAGCGCGAGCCGTTCGCGGAGGAGCAGCTTGTCGCGGTCCCGGTGACGTTCGACCTTCGCGGGGCCGCCACCCGCGCGAGCCTGCGCGAGCGCGTCATCGATCTCGCCGAGCAGCTCGAGGTTGGCGACGCGGTTGCGCTGGGCGGGCTCGGCCGCTGCGTCGAACCGCGTGCCGAGCACGTCGGTCACCGCCGGCGACACGCCGCGCTCCGCCCCCACCTCGACTCCTGTCCCGCGGGCGACCATACCCGGCGAGCGGAACGATAGCGCATGATTCGTTCCGTACCGGTCACAGTCAGGCGTCGCCGGCGGGCTCGCCGTCGCCATCGTTCGGGGCGTCGGTGACGCGGTTCCAGAGGGCGCGCAGGCGCCAGGCCGCCTCGCCACCACGCAGCGACGCGGTGCCGGCGAGCGCCGCGAGCGCGAGCGGGACCGTCGGGACCTGCCAGGTCGCCGCGAAACACGCGTGCGCGATGGAGCCCGCCAGCACGAACCCGGCGACCACCGACCCCGGCCCGCCGCCCGGGCGGGCGACCCACGCGAGCGACCACGCCAGGATCGCGAGCAGGAGGAGGGCGCCGATGATCCCCGTCTCCGCCGCGATCCGCAACGGCTCGTGCTCGATCCCTGACCCACCGACCACCGCGTCGGTCGCGCCAGGACCGGCGCCGTACCAGGGCGACCCGCTGACGATGTCGAGCGCTGCTCGCCACCCCCCGACCCGTTCCGGATCCGGCCCGCGGAGGTACTCCGGGAGCCCCAACGCCGCGAAGGTGACGGTGCCGAGCAGCGCGAGCACGGCGACGAGCCCGGGCCAGACGACCACCCAGCGCCGCTCCCGCATCGGGAACCCGAGCAGCACGACCATCGCGAGGACCGCGCCGATGGCGATGAGGGTGGCGCCGGTCGAGCCGGCCCCCCACGTCAGGACGGCGAGACCGGCGGCGACGATCGCGAAGATGACGCGTGGCCACCACGGTCCCAGCCGCACCACGACCAACGCTGCCGCGCCCGTGCCGATCGCCAGCAACGCGCCGGCGGCCTCCGTCGAACCCGCGCCACCCAGCTCGTGTGGTGGCCCGTCGCCCGTGACGGCGGCGTACGCGAGCACGGCGACGGCGATGAGGGCGGGGGCCCCCGTCCCGTGGAGGAAGGTCGCCCACCTCGCCACGGCCGCGACCACCACCAGGCCGACCAGGAGCCAGACGACGTGGGTCCCGTCCGTGTCGGTCGCTCGGGCGACCCACGCGACCCAGACGGCGAACCCCACGAGGAGGACCGCCCCGACCACGTCGATCCGCCGCAGTGCGGGCCACCAGCGCTCGGTGGTCTCCCCGACCACCGTCGTGTCCTCCATGGCGCCTCCCGGGGATGACCCTAGGACCGGGACCACGTGGCTCGCACGACCGACCGACCGGACGCGGTGCGCGACCAGCCGGGGGACGACGACGCGAACCGTGGGTGGTCCGGGAAACGGTCACGCAGGGTGGGGTTGCTGCGGTCCTCGACGGAGATCGTCGGATCGCTGACCGGCCAGTCCACGGCGAGGTCGGCGTCGTCCCAGGCGATCGCCCGCTTGTCGACGTCCGGGGACCAGTACCCACCGACGTCGTAGAGGTAGTCGGTGTCGGTCAGGGTGCAGAAGCCGTTGGCGAGCCCCTCGGTCACGAACAACCGCAGCCGCTCCCCCGGCGCGTCGCCGAGGGTGAAGGTCACGACGTCCCCGAAGGTCGGACTGTCGGGACGCGGGTCGGCGACGGCGCAGAAGGCGGTCCCCCGGGCCACGTAGACCAGCTTGTCCCACGGCTCGGCGTGGAAGCCGCGCAGGACGCCGGAGCCGCTCCGGGAGTGGTTGCCCTGGCGGAGCACGGGTTCGCGACCGAGCGCCTCGGTCAGTTCATCGACCTGGTAGGTCTGGCGGAAGAAGCCGCGCTCGTCCCCGTGGGTGTCCCACCGAACCACGAGCAGACCTGCGATCGCGGTCTGCTCGACGGGCACGCTCGGACCGTTCGACGGGGGCGGACGGACCCTACCCGCGCGTCTCCGGATCGGGCCCTCCTCGTCGTCGGCCGGAGCCTACGAGCCTGCTCGGACCGTCCGCAGCTGTGCCGTACGGTCACGGGTCCAGCCCCCGCCGCCGCACGACCAGAACCGGACCGCACCGTGAGCGACTACCGCGCCGCGTCGATCAGCGTCCTCAAGGGCCTCGAGGGCGTCCGCAAGCGTCCCGCGATGTACATCGGTTCGACCGACGTACGCGGCCTGCACCACCTGGTGTGGGAGGTCGTCGACAACGCCGTGGACGAGCACCTCGCCGGCCAGGCGTCGGTCATCACCGTCCGCGTCCTCGACGACGGTGGCGTCGAGGTCACCGACGACGGCCGCGGGATCCCAGTCGATCTCCACCCCACCGAGAAGGTGCCGGCCGTCGAGCTGGCGCTGACCGCCCTGCACGCCGGCGGGAAGTTCGACCAGCAGGCCTACGCGGTCTCCGGCGGGCTCCACGGGGTCGGCGTCTCGGTCGTCAACGCCCTCTCCTCCCGCACCGAGGTCGAGGTCGTCCGCGACGGCTACCGCCACACCATCGCCTTCGAACGCGGCCCTCGCGTCGAGGCCCTGGCGAAGGCCGGCAAGAAGCGCGGCTCGGGTACCACGGTGCGCTTCTGGCCCGACCCCGACATCTTCGAGACCACCGACTTCCGGTTCGACACGATCGCCGAACGCCTCCGCGAGACCGCCCTGCTCAACCCGGGGCTCGAGATCGTCCTCGCCGACCGGCGCGACGGTCGCTCCGAGACCTTCCGCTACACCCGCGGGCTCGCCGAATTCGTCGAACGGTTGCTCGCCGGCAAGGACCCGCTGACCGCGCCGATCACCATCGTCGATGCGCGCGACCACGAGAGCCGCAAGGTCGCGTTGGACGTCGCCTTCACCTGGTCGGACGGGTTCCACGACGACCGGCTGCGCAGCTACGTCAACATCGTGCGGACGGCCGACGGCGGCACCCACGAGGAGGGCTTCCGGCGGGCGCTGACCACCACGTTGAACAAGTTCGGGCGCGACTCGGGCGCGCTGCTCAAGAAGGACCCGAACCTGACCGGGGACGACGTCCGCGAGGGCCTGGTCGCCGTCGTGTCCGTCAAGCTGCCCGACCCCCAGTTCGAGGGTCAGACCAAAGGCCGGCTCGGCTCCACCGTGGCACGTGCCTACGTCGAGCAGGTCGTCTCCGAGGCCCTCGCCGCGTGGCTGGTCAAGCACAAGGCCAAGGGCCGCCAGATCGTCAAGCGCGCCGCCGTCGCTGCCAAGGCGCGCCAGGCCGCCAAGGCCGCGCGGGACCTGACCCGGCGCAAGGGCCTGCTCGACAACCAGTCCGCAGGCCTGCCCGGCAAGCTCGCCGACTGCACCTCGCGCGACCCCTCCGAGACCGAGCTGTACGTCGTCGAGGGCGACTCCGCCGGCGGCTCGTCGAAGCAGGCCCGCGACCGGCACACCCAGGCGATCCTGCCCCTGCGCGGCAAGGTGCTCAACGTCGAGAAGGCGCAACTCAGCAAGGTGCTCGAGAACGCCGAGATCCAGGCGTTGGTGAAAGCCGTCGGGACCGGCGTCGGCGAGGCCTACGACCACGACCGGCTGCGCTACGACAAGATCGTGCTCATGGCGGACGCGGACGTCGACGGCGGCCACATCACCACGCTGCTGCTGACCTTCTTCTACCGGCTGTGTCCGCGCCTGATCGAGAAGGGTCACCTCTACCTCGCCCAGCCTCCCCTGTACCAGCTGCGCAAGGGCGACAAGGTCGCCTACGCCATGAGCGACAAGGAGCGCGACGTCCTGCTGCGCAGCGAGTTCAAGCGCAACACCAACGTCGAGGTCCAGCGCTTCAAGGGGCTCGGGGAGATGGACGCCGAACAGCTCTGGGCGACGACCATGGACCCGGGCCGTCGCACCCTGCTGCGCGTCAACATCGAGGACGCCGCTCGCGCCGACGAGCTGTTCGTCCTGCTGATGGGCAACCAGACCGACCCCCGTCGCGACTGGATCGTCAGCAACGCGCACTTCGCCGAGAACGTGGACGTCTGATGGCCAAGCGCAAGGACCCCACCCCGACGCTCAGCACCGGCCAGGTGCTCGACGTCTCGCTCGAGTCGAGGATGGAACAGGCGTTCCTCGACTACTCGATGTCGGTCATCGTCGGCCGCGCGCTACCCGACGTCCGTGACGGGCTCAAGCCCGTCCAACGCCGCATCCTGTACTCGATGTGGGAATCGGGCCTGCGTCCCGACCGGCCCTACCGCAAGTGCGCCTCGGCCGTCGGTGAGGTCATGAAGACCTACCACCCGCACGGTGACAGCTCGATCTACGACGCGCTCGTGCGGATGGCGCAGGACTTCTCGACCCGCGAGCCGCTGGTCGACGGGCACGGCAACTTCGGTTCGGTCGACGGCGACCCGCCAGCCGCGATGCGCTACACCGAAGCCCGGCTGTCCCTGCTGGCGATGGAGCTGCTCGCCGGCATCGACGAGGACACCGTCGACGAGGTCGACAACTACGACGGGTACGCCACCGAACCGGTGGTCCTGCCGGCCCGGTTCCCGAACCTGCTGGTCAACGGCGCGTCCGGCATCGCCGTCGGGATGGCGACCAACATCCCACCGCACAACCTCGGCGAGGTCGTCGACGCCGTCCTGCACCTGATCCGTCGCCCGGACGCCACCGTCGACGACCTCATGAAGCACGTGCCGGCGCCGGACCTGCCGGGCGGGGCCCGCATCGTGGACGGTCAGGGGATCAAGGATGCCTACGTGTCGGGCCGCGGGGCGATCACCGTCGAGGCGGTCGCCTCGACCGAGATGCGCACCGGCAACCTGCCGCGGATCGTGGTCACCGAGATCCCCTACCAGGTGAACAAGTCGGCGCTGCTCGAACGCATCGCGGGGCTGGTCGCCAGCCGCAAGCTCGAGGCCATCCGCGACCTGCGGGACGAGTCGTCGCGCGACGGCATGCGGATCGTCATCGAGCTCAAGCGCGGGGAGGACCCGGCGGCGGTGCTGGCCAAGCTCCACAAGTTCACCGACCTGCGCACGAACTTCAACGTCAACCTCGTCGCTCTGGTCGACGCGGCCCCGCGCACGCTCGGTCTGCGCGACGCGCTGCTGCACTACGTCGCCCACCAGCGCGAGGTGTTGACCCGACGCACCGCCCACCGCCTGCGCCGCGCCGAGGAACGCGCCCACGTTTTGGAAGGGCTGCTGCTCGCGCTCGACCACCTCGACGAGGTGATCGCGCTGATCCGTGCGAGCGCGTCCGCGTCCGCAGCTCGCGACGAGCTGCAGACCCGCTTCGGGATGTCCGACGTGCAGGCCCAGGCCGTGCTCGACATGCAGCTGCGCCGGCTCGCCGCGCTCGAACGCGCCGCCCTCGAGGACGAGTTCCAGGAGCTGCAGGACACGATCGCGGGGCTGCGCGCCATCCTCGGCGACCATGAGGTGCTCGACGGGGTGCTGACCGACGAACTCAAGGAACTCAAGCGGGTGCACGCGACCCCGCGGCGCACGCGCATCGTCAGCGCCGGCATCGACACCGAGGATCTGCTCGCCGGCGGGTCGCAGGCCGGGTTCGAGGCGCAGGAGGTCACCGTCCTCGTCACCCGCGGCGGCTACCTCAAGCCGCTCGCCCGGCGACGCAGCACGCCGTCGCACAAGCACCCGAACGATCCGGTGGTCGCGGTGATCCGGGCCACGACCGACGACACGCTGCTGCTGGTCGACGCGACCGGGCAGGGCCACCGGGTCGGCGTCGGCGACGTCCCCGTGGTCAAGCCGGCACAGCGCGGGACCCACGTCGGCGGCTTGCTCGGCGGCGGGCCGGACGCACCGATCGTCGGAGCCGTCCCGCTGTCCGGGGACGACGGGCTCACGCTCGTGACCGTCTCCGCGGCTGGCCAGGTCAAGCGCACCGCGCTGTCCGAGTTCACCGACGCCCGGCAACGCTCGCTGCAGGCTGCGGGGCTCAAGGACGGTGATCAGATCGCGTCCGTTGCCCTCGCACGGGACGAGGACCACCTCCTCGTCGCCCACGACGGCGGGCAGGTCGCGCGCTTCGCCGCGGACGAGGCCCGGGTCATGGGCCGCTCGGCCGCGGGGGTGGCGGGCATCGACGTCCCCGCGGGTTCCCGCGTGGTCAGCGTCACGACCATCGCCGCCGGCAGCGACGACGGCGAGGTCCTCACCGTCGGAGCCGACGGGACGGCCAAGCGCAGCCCGCTCGAGGACTACCCGGTCAAGGGACGTGGCGGCAAGGGCGTGAAGGCGGGACCGGACGCGCTGCTGTGGTGCGGGGTCGCCGTCGATCTCCACCTGAACGGTGATCCGCCGCAGGTCCTGCGCCCCGTCGACGTCGCCGAAGCCCGCCGATCGGGTCGGGGCGATGCGCTCGAGGTCCCGCCCGGCGGGCCGGGTGCACCCGAGTTGGAGCTCCCGACGACGACCTAGTCTCGCCCACGCACCACGACGTGGAGGCGACGTGACCGAGGACCCGCAGCTCCAGCACCTGACGTCCGAGATCGCCATCCAGCCCGGGCCCGACGCGCGGCGGTCCGGCGTCGTGCGGTGGTACAGCGAGGAGAAGGGTTACGGCTTCCTCGCCCCCGACGACGGCAGCGAGGACGTCTTCGTGCGCTACTCGGCGATCGAGGGCGACGGGTTCCGCAGCCTCCGCGAGGGCCAGGCCGTGACCTTCGTCACCGGCTCCGACGGCCGTGGCCCCCGCGCCAGCGAGGTCCGGCCGAGCTGATCGCTCGCAGGACGGTCCGATCGCTCGGCTACTTCCCACCCCCGGCGGGGGGTGACAGGTTGGCGATGTCGCGAAGATCCTGGGGGCGGCCCGACGCACGCTTCATGCGGATGAGGTCGTCCAGACCGACGACCCGGATGGTGACGCCGGCCGCGGTGGTCTCCACGGCTCGGGAACGCAGTCCTGCGTAGTCGCCGGCCCCGGGGACGTCGTTGAGGTAGTCGACCGGCCCAGCGTCCGTGTCGAGCGTGAAGCTGGCACCGTTGGCCAGCGTGGCTGGGTCGGTGGGGTCGATCTCGAGCAGTTCGGCGTCCACGCCGCGGAGCCGGGCGCGCAGCTCGGCGAAGGCGGCCGCGAGTCGTTCGAGGTTGTCACGGTCCTGCCGCGCCATCAGGTCGATGTCGGCGGTGGCACGCACGTAACCGTGGGCGATGACGGCGAACGCTCCGATCGTCACGTAGTCGACGTCGTACCGGTCGAGCGCGGCGAACACACGTGCCGGGTCGAGGGTCATCGGCGGGCACCACCGGCGAGCTGGCGGGCGAAGGACGCCAGCGAGAAGCCGTCCTCGAGTCGCGCGGTCATGGATCTGGCCTGGTCAGCACGCACCTCGTCGACAGCACGTTCGGGGTCGAGTGGGACGGCCGAGAGCTCGAGACGTTCACCGAGCGCGGTCAGCAGTTGGTCGAGACGCCGGACGGTCGGGACCTCGTGGCCGTTCTCGATGCGGCTGATCGTGGCCTGCCGGGTGCCGGCGCGCAGCGCCAGTTCGCGCTGCGACAGGCCGTGAGCCCGGCGTCGGCGGCGCAGCAGTGTCCCTGCGTCCATCCGCACCCTCCTCGGAGCCATAGCGTATGAGGTATGGCTGGTCCGCGCTGCCGCTCGCCGCGGGGCTGCCCCCCCCCACACAGTCGCACCTACGGGGGCATGCGGCTGTGGGGGGGGCCGTCGACACAGCTACCGAGCTCGCCCCTGATCGACGTCGAGCTCGACGGGCGTCAGGTGCCGCGTCCACGGGCCCCCATCCGCATCCATCGCACGCAACCGGCGCAGCACCGCCAGGTCAGCCTCATCGAGCCGGGTCCGTTGCGCGACCTGCTCGTCCCAGGCGGCGTAGCGGACCACCTCGGTGAACCGGGTGGGGTCGAGCGCGTCACGGTGCAGGTCCCACCGCCGAGCGCCGGTGCGGCGCCGGATGCGACGCGCCAAGCGCATCGTGTCCAGGAACTCGTCGGTGTCCCCCGGATCGATCCGCCAGTCCCGGGTCACCACGACCGGCCCCCGGACCTCGACACGCAGGTGTTCGTCGAGCACCTCGAGGCCGGCGGGTCGTGGCTCCTCGATCCGGCCGAGCACCGGGATGTCGAGCCGGAGCGACACGACGCCGAGCACGACCGTGATGGCCGTCGCCACGGCGATCGACACGCCCGAGCCGACGACCTCCGCGAGCGCGCCCGACAGGAACGCGCCGACCGGTTGGATGCCGACGACCAGCGCGTAGAGGGCGACCACGCGGCTGCGGACCCACGTCGGCGCGAGGAGCTGGACGGTGGCGTTCAGGGTGATGAGCGTCCAGACCCAGGCGAGCCCGGCCACCAGCATCCCGACCCCGGCGAGCAGGGGGTTCGGGGCCAGCCCGAGCAGCACGCCGCCGACGCCGAAGAGGACGATCGACGCCGGGACCATGCGCGACCCGGTCCGCTGGCTCGCACGCCCCCGCGTCCCGACACCGACGAGGGCGCCGACACCCATGCAGCCCCACAGGATCCCGTACCCCACACCGCCGAGGTCGAGTTCGACCGCACGCGGAGCCAGCAGGGCCTGGACCGACGCGGCGGTGAGGGTGAACACCGCGGTGACCACCAGCAGCACCCGGATGTCGCGGGTGAACCGCGCGTACCGGACCCCGACGGCCGTGGCTCGCAGCAGGTGGCGGCGCGACTGGCCGACGACGCGTTCGACCTGGTCACGCGGCAGCGTCAGCAGGACGGCGACGACGACCAGGAACGACAGCGCGTTGAGGCCGAACGAGAGCGACACCAACCCGGCGGCGACCAACGCGCCGCCGATGGCAGGACCGACGGCACGCGCGACGTTGAACGCGCCCGAGTTCAGCGTGATCGCCTGGGGCAGCAGCGGACGTGGGACCAGGTCCGGCACGAGGGTCTGGAACGCGGGCATCGCCACAGCCGACCCGCTGCCGAGCGCGAACGTCAGGACCAGGAGCAGGGTGGGTGTCAGCAGATCGAGCGCGGCGAGCACCGCCATCGCGGCCACCGCGGCGGACCCCATCAGGTTGCCGACGATCAGCAGCGTCCGCCGATCCACGACGTCGGCCAGGGCGCCGGCCGGCAAGGTCAGCACGAGACGCGGCAGGAGCAACGCCGTGGTGACCAGGCTGACCAGGAACGCCGACCCGGTGAGGTCGAGCATCAGCCACGGCGCGGCGGTCATCTGCAGGAACGTGCCGAGGTGGCTGACCACCGCCGCCGACCAGATGCGCCGGTAGGCGGGCACGCGGAGCGGATCCAGCGTCCGCACCGGGTCCTGATCGTCACCGTCCCTGGGCACCGGGGCGCTCAGGTCTCGAACGGTCGCGGCGGCACGTGCAGCAGGTCGTGCCGGCGACGCCACACGTCCGGGTCGACCGCCTCGACGTACAGGGCGAGCTGGGTCCCGTCGGGGTCGCGGACGTGGAGGGTGTGGATCAGACCGTCGTC
The DNA here is from genome assembly GCF_040882075.1 of Nitriliruptor sp. Lineage (NCBI taxonomy): Bacteria > Bacillati > Actinomycetota > Nitriliruptoria > Nitriliruptorales > Nitriliruptoraceae > Nitriliruptor > Nitriliruptor sp. The sequence goes on along the minus strand of NZ_JBBEBZ010000077.1, from coordinate 252 downwards.
GGTCACGCCGTCGATGGGGACCCCGGCGGACTCGAGCGCGCCACGGAGCGCGACGAGATCGGCTGGACCGTCGCCGATCCGCAGACCGATCCGGGCCGGGCCGACGCTGGCCTCGTCGCGGGGTCCGGCGTCGACGTCCGCGGTGACGAGCACGAGCTCGAGCGGGGCTCGTCCGGAACCGAGCGCCACGCCGGCCGCCCCCACGGGGCCGCGGACGCGCCACCCGAGCAGGTCGGTGTAGAACCGCTGCGC
>NZ_JBBEBZ010000076.1:0-4923 GCF_040882075.1 Nitriliruptor sp. | reverse complement strand
CACGGTGGTTCCTTCCCGGTGAGGCCGCCCCATGCGGCCTTCTACCACCACGTCGAACGGCGGAGCGCCGGATCGACATGGTGACTGCCGTGCGCACCGTGAGATCGCACCCGGCCGGACCTGGCAGGAGGCGGCGGACGTGAGGTCGAACTCCCAGGGGTCACCGCCCGCCTGCTCCGGAGTCCGCTCGTGCGTCGTTCCGTCGCCCTCCTCACGATCATGGGTACCGCTCTCGTCGGTACTGCGCCCGCCGTCGCGGCCGCGCAAGATGCCTCCGCACCGGGCGTGTCCGTGGTCGTCATCGAGGTGGCATCGGGTCGAGGCGACCTGGCCAGCGGCGGCGACGCCCTCCTCCGGCTCATCGCACTCGACGGCGTCGACGCAGCCGACCTCGTCGTCACCGACGACGGCCGGGACGTCTCTGACGCCTTCGTGGTCCAGCAGGATGGGACGGCCCTCGGTCTCGTCGCCGGCCTCGACCTCGGCGACAACGTCATCCAGGCCGAGGCACCGGACGGCCGCGGTGCTCGCATCACCCTCACCAACGCCCCCCAGTCGGGCCCCGTCTTCTCCGGGCCGCTGATCGAGCCCTGGTCCTGCACCAACGGCTCGGACGAACCGGACTGCAGCCAGGAGCCGACCGTCACCTACCACTACCGGTCGACGAACCCGGTCGCGAGCGTGGTGCCGCCCCTCACCGCGGCCGGGCAGAGCGTCCTGTCGAGGTTCCAGCCGTACGACCCGGCCGATCCGCCCTCGGACGTCGCGACCACCACCGACGACGGCGAGGAGGTGCCGTTCATCGTCCGCGAGGAGGTCGGCTACAGCCTGCGCGACCAGTACCGGATCGCCGCCCTGTGGGACCCGGAGCAGGGCGACTGGCCGGATCCGACCAGCGAGAACCCGGGCTACGCGAACAAGCTCGTCCTGACCCACGGCCAGAGCTGCGACACCTCCTACGAGTCCGGCACCGCCCCGGCGGTGCTGTTCGAGGATGCGTTGTCGCAGGGCTTCGCGGTCGCGAGCCACGCGCTCGACCACGCCGGCCACAATTGCAACCTCGTCACGCAGGCCGAATCGCTGATCATGACCAAGGAGATGGTCGCCGAACGCTTCGGTCCGATCCGCTACACGATCGGCAGCGGCTGCAGCGGCGGGAGCCTCGTACAGCAGCAGGTCGCCAACGCCTACCCGGGCGTCTACCAGGGCATCACGCCGCAGTGCAGCTTCACCGACGCGTGGAGCTCGGCCCAGCAGTACGTGGACTACGTCGGGCTACGGAACTTCTTCGAGGGTCCCGGCTCGTTCGAGAGCCAGATCCTCCCGGCGCAGTGGCCGAGCATCTTCGGCCACGCGAACCCGGCCAACCACATCACGTTCACCGAGGCGATCCCCAACAGCGGCGACCCGTCACGCTCGTGTCCCGGCGTCCCCAACGAGGACGTCTACAGCGTGAACAACCCCGACGGCGTCCGGTGCAGCTTCCAGGACTACATGCGCAACGTCTTCGGTCTGGATGAGGACGGCAAGGCGTACCGGCCGATCAGCAACGTTGGCGTCCAGTACGGGCTCTCGGGTCTACTCGCGTCGCTCACCGGTGACGTGACCGATCCGACGCGTCCGCCGCTCACCCCCGCGCAGTTCGTCGCCCTCAACGCCGGTGTCGGCGGGTTCGACATCGACTTCGAGCCGACCGCCGACCGCACCCTGGCCGACCCGATCGCCCAGGACCGGGTGTACCGCAGCGGCGCGGTCAACACCGGTGCGCACCTCGACGAGGTCGCGATCATCGACCTCGGTGGTCCCGAGCCTGGCGCGTTCCACGACGTCTACCGCAAGTACTCCATGCGCGACCGGCTCATCCGCGAGCACGGCACGGCCGACAACCAGGTGTTCTGGGAGGGCCAGACGCCGCTGCTCGGTGACGCCTCGTTCGTCGACGACTCGATCCGGGCGATGGACGAGTGGCTCGCCGTGGTCGAGGCCGATGGCCGCGACGTCCCGCTGGCGCAGAAGATCATCGACGCCAAGGACGAGGCGGGCATCGCTCCGCGCTGTGTCGGCGCTGCGGGTGCCGACGTGCCGCTCGAGGTGTGCCGCGGCACGGTCGACCCGACCATCTTCTCCTCGCCGAGGATCGAAGCCGGTGGCGGCGACTCCGTCGTCGGGTTCACCGACGACACCCTCGATTGCCAGACGATGCCACTCGAGGACTTCGACTACGCGGGCCAGGCCTACACCGAGGTGTTCACCGAGGCGGAACAGGCCACCCTCGAGGCGACCTTCCCCGATGGGGTGTGCGACTACTCGAAGCCCGGCGTCGGCTTCCAGGCGGCGACCGCCTGGCTCACCTACCAGAACGACGACGGCGAGGTCATCTACGGCGGGACACCGATGGGTCCGGCGCCGGTCTCGGTGCCCTACGGCCCCTCCTCGGGATCGGATGACCAGCGCCCGGGACCGGGTGACCGCCGCCCGGTGAACCCGCCCGTCGGAGGCCCTCCGTCGGACCGACCCGGGGCGAACCCGCGCCCGGCCGGTGTCGCGACGCAACCCGCTTCAGTGCAGCTGCCCATCACCGGCCTGCCGGCGCCGCTGGCGGTGTTCGCCCTCGCGTCGATGGGTGGCGCGCTGGCGCTCCGGCGCCGCTGACGCTCCGCTGGGCACGCTACGGCTCTAGGATCGGTCGGTCGCCCCCACCACCGATCTCGGAGCTGCCGTGGACGCCGACGGCCTGCGCAGGCTGCTCGCCCGGACCGCCGAGCTGGCAGCGGACCACCTCGAGGCGGACCTCGAGACCCCGGTGTCGCGACCGGTCGCCGTGACCGAGCTGGTCGCGGCGCTCGGGGGACCGCTCCCGGTCGCCCCGTCCGACCCGCTGGAGGTCGTCGAGGCGCTGGCCCGTGACGCCGCCCCCGGGCTGGTGCGTACCAACGGTGGCCGCTACTTCGGGTTCGTCGAGGGCGGCGTGCTGCCGGCATCGCTCGCTGCGGACTGGCTCTCGTCCACCTACGACCAGAACCCGGCCTTCCACGTGCTGTCGCCGACAGCCGCCGCGCTCGAGCTGGTGTGTTCCGGCTGGCTCCTCGACCTGCTGCGCCTCCCGCCGGACGCCTCGGTCGGGTTCACGACCGGCGCGCAGCTGGCCAACGTCGCGGGACTGGCTGCCGCCCGCGGCGAGGTGCTCCGACGCGTTGGCTGGGACGTCGACGCCGACGGTCTGCCCGGCGCACCTCCGGTCACCGTCGTCGTCGGCGAGGAGCGGCACGCCACGATCGGGCGAGCCCTGCGCTTCCTCGGCCTCGGTGAGCGCCGCGTGATCGTCGTCCCGGCCGATGACCAGGGGCGCATGCAGCCGGGTCCGCTCCGCGACGCCATCAGCGACGGGCCGGCCATCGTCTGCGCGCAGGCCGGCAACGTGAACACCGGCGCGTCCGACCCGTTCCGCGCCATCTGCGAGACGGCCCACGAGGCCGGCGCGTGGGTCCACGTCGACGGTGCCTTCGGGCTGTGGGCCGCGGCCTCACCGGCCCACCGTCACCTCGTCGACGGTGTCGACCTCGCCGACTCGTGGGCGACCGACGGGCACAAGTGGCTCAACGTGCCCTACGACGGCGGGTTCGTGATCTGCGCCGACCCGGAAGCCCACCGCCGCGCGATGACGCTGTCCGCGTCCTACCTGGCCCGCGCCGACGGCGGGCGTGACGGCACGGACTGGACGCCGGAGAGCTCGCGCCGTGCGAGGGTCTTCGCGACCTGGGCGGCGCTGCGCTCCCTCGGGCGCGACGGCGTGGGTGACCTGGTTGCGCGTTGTTGCGCCCACACCCACGAGTTCGTCCGTCTGCTGGCCGACGACCCGGAGGTGACCGTCCTGAACGAGGTCGTGCTCAACCAGGCGCTCGTGCGTGTCGCCGCCGACGACGCCCGCACCCTCGCGGTCGCTGCCGAGGTCCAGCGCGAGGGCGTGGTCTGGCTCGGCACGACCGTCCGGCGGGGGGTCACCTCGCTGCGGATCAGCGTGTCGGACCAGGCGACCACCGACGAGGACATCGAGGTGGCCGCCGCCGCGGTCCGCCGCGCCATCGCGACGACCGCGTGAGCGGTGCGCTGATCGTCTGACCGAACCGAGCTGGCTCGATCTCGGCCGGGTTCGACACCCTCACCCTCGAGGACCTCGGCGACGGGCGGACGCGACTGGTGGGCACCTCGCTGCTGGACTCGTTCGAGGGGCGCGACGCGATGATCGCCAGCGGCATGGAGGTCGGCATCCGCGAGGGCTACGAGCGCCTCGACGAGGTCCTCGCCGGTGAGCGCACGAGGATGATGACCGCTGCGAGGCCGATGTCACACGAGGCCGTCGATGTCGCACCAGAGCATCAGGCGTGACGCGTTCCTGCGACCGTGATCGCCTCCCGGGACACGGTCCACCCGATGGGCACCCGGATCGATGACGAACGGCCGCCCCGGGTGGGGCGGCCGCTCGCATGGAGGTGGTGCGTCGGTTCAGCGGTGCAGGTCGAACCGGTCGGCCTGCATCACCTTGACGAAGCCCTGGACGAAGCGCTCGATCATGCGCTCCTCGCCACCGTCCGAGGCGTACTCCTCCGCGATGGCGCGCAGCTGCGAGTTCGACCCGTAGACGAGGTCGACGCGCGTGGCGTTCCACTTCGTGGCGCCGGTCGCGCGGTCCTTGCCCTCGAAGCGGTCCTCACCCTCGCCGATGGGCTCCCAGACGGTGTCCATCGCGATGAGGTTCTTGAAGAAGTCGTTCGAGAGCTGGCCCGGGCGGTCGGTGAGGATCCCGTCGGTGTCGTCACCGGCGTTCACTCCGATGCTTCGCATGCCGCCCACCAGCGCCGTCATCTCCGGCGCGGTGAGGTTGAGCATGAAGGCCCGGTCGACCATCAGGTGCTCGGTCGGGAT
>NZ_JBBEBZ010000075.1:3799-4953 GCF_040882075.1 Nitriliruptor sp. | reverse complement strand
CTGATCCGCACGGCGATGACCGATGCGATGCCGCAGGACGTGGTGGCCGACCGCATCGCCGGCATCCCCCTCGGGCGGATGGGCGAACCGGGCGAGGTCGCCGACGTCGCGCTGTTCCTCGCCTCGGACCTGTCGAGCTACGTCACGGGCGCGGTCGTCGAGGTCACCGGCGGCCGAGGCATGTGAGGCGCACGTCTGACGGGCACGAGCATGTGGGCGACGTCACCGGAGGCGAGCCGGTGGGTGCGCTGTAGCTGGAGGCCGGCTCGGGCGGCAAGGGCTGAGAACTCGTCGGTGGAACGCTCGCGCCCGCCGGGTGTCAGCGCCAACATGAGCAGGTCCGCACGGGTGGCGAGGTCGTCGCGTGGCCGGTCGTGCGCTTCGCTCTCGAGGACGACGATCCGGCCGAGCGGTTCGGCACGTGCGATGTCGGCCGCGACGCGCAGGAGGTCGACCGCCGCGGCGTCGTCCCAGTCGTGCAGGACGTTGACGAACAGGTAGGTGTCGCAGCCCTCGGGGACCGCGGCGAAGGCGTCCCCGGCGACCGGTGTCACCCGGGGATGCGTCGGCGCTCGCGCCACCACCTCCGGGAGCTCGAGGAGGACACCCTGCAGGTGGGGATGTCGGGCGAGCAGCACCCCGAGGAGCGTCCCATCGCCACCACCGATGTCGCACACCCGCCGGTTCGTGTCCCAGCCGAGCGTCCGCGCCAGGAGCAGCCCGTGCATCCGGCCGCCGGCGGCCATCGCCGCGTCGAAGGTGGCGTGCCGGTCGGGGTGGTCCTGCATCCAGGTGAAGAACGGGGCGCCGTTGGCGGTCGCGAAGGCGTCGCCGTCCGACCGGAGTCCCGCGTCGAGGGCCGCGATCGCCGCACCGACCTCGGCACCGGACGCGAACTCCACCCAGGCACGCCAGCCGCCGGGGTGGTCGCGTCGCAGGAACCGCGTCACCCGGGTCGCCCGGACGCGCCCCTGCCGGTCGATGCGCAGCCACCCGCGGGCGGCGGCGTAGCGCAGCAGGCGTTCGAGCCGATGGGCATCGACACCGAGGTCTCCGGCCAGTGCTGTGATGGGTGTCGGTCGCGTCAGCCGATCGGGGAGATCGAGGCGGCACAGGGTCGCGATCGCTGCCGTGTCCAGCCCCGCGAGGACCGC
>NZ_JBBEBZ010000075.1:0-3699 GCF_040882075.1 Nitriliruptor sp. | reverse complement strand
CCTGTCGAGAGCCGGACGCCTCGGCACCTTCCCGGCTCTCGGTAGAGTCGCCGGACGAGGTCGGGCGAACGAGGAGCGATCGTGCGTGAGGCGGTGATCTGCTCGCCGCTCCGCACGCCGGTCGGCGGGTACGGCGGGGTGCTGGCTTCGGTGTCGGTGGCGACGCTGGCGGCCACCGTCATCCGTGCCGTGGTGGAGCGGACCGGCCTCGATGTCGCGCGTGTCGACGATGTCATCCTCGGGCAGGGCTACCCCAACGGCGAGGCGCCCGCGCTCGGCCGGGTCGCGGCGCTCGACGCGGGCTTGCCGGTGACCGTGCCCGGCGTGCAGGTCGATCGTCGCTGCGGTGCGGGGCTCCAGGCCGTCCTCGACGCGGCGATGCGCGTGCAGACCGGCGCGGCCGACCTCGTGCTCGCCGGCGGGGCCGAATCGATGAGCCGGGTCGAGCACTACGTGCTCGGGGCGCGGGACGGGTTGAAGGGTTCCGGCGAGCTCCACGACCGACTCGCCCGAGGGCGAGTGACCGCAGGGGGAGCGGACCACCCGGTCCCCGGTGGCATGGTCGAGACGGCCGAGAACCTGCGTGCGGAGTTCGGTATCCGGCGTGAGGATCAGGACGCGTTCGCGCTCGGCTCGCACCGCAAGGCCGTCGCCGCGCAGGAGGCGGGCCGCTTCGACGACGAGCTGGTCCCGATCGAGGTGGCCGGACGTCGCGGCGCGGTCAGCGTGGTGGACGTCGACGAGCACCCGCGCCCCGACACCTCGCTCGAGAAGCTCGCCGGCCTCCGGGCGCTGCGCTCACGCGTCGATGAGCACGCGACGGTGACCGCGGGCAACGCGTCGGGACAGAACGACGGCGCGGCCGTCTGCATCGTGACCACCACCGAGGCCGCCGAGCAGCACGGCCTGCGCCCGCTGGCACGGCTGGTGTCGTGGGCCGTCGCCGGTGTCGAACCCGCGCGCATGGGCATCGGCCCGGTCCCCGCCACCGAGGCCGCCCTCGGGCGCGCTGGCATCGCGATGGACGACCTCGACGTCATCGAGTTGAACGAGGCTTTCGCGGCGCAGGTCCTCGCCGTGCTGTCGGTCTGGGGGATCGCCCCGGACGACGAACGCCTCAACCCGAACGGGTCGGGCATCTCGCTCGGTCACCCCATCGGCGCGACCGGCGGTCGCATCCTGGCGACCATGCTCCACGAGCTGGACCGCCGCGAGGGTCGCTACGCGCTCGAGACGATGTGCATCGGCGGTGGCCAGGGGCTCGCCGCGGTGTTCGAGCGGATCAGCTGATCCGTTCCAGCGGGGCGAGGGAGCGAGCACGTGGGACGTCGACCTTCGGCAGCGATGGGTGCGGTCGTGACCGGCGGCGCCGGCGGCCTCGGTCGATCGATCGCGGCTGCGCTGATCGAGCGAGGGCACCGGGTCTGGGTCGCCGACATCGATCGGGCCGCCGCCGACGGTGTCGCCGGTGAGCTCGGACCCAGGCGGCGCTGAGGGTGATGCGGCCGGCGGACCGTGGCCACATCGTGAACATCGTGTCGCTCGCCGGGTTGGTGGCACCTCCGGGCGAGACGATGTGCTCGGCCACCAAGCACGCCGCGCTGGCGTACTCGGTCGGTACGGGCCTCGACCTGCGCCGCCAAGGGTCCAAGCGTGTCCACGTGACGGCGGTGTGTCCCGACGGCATCTGGACCCCGATGCTGGACGACCACCTCGACGATCCGGAGGCTGCCCTGTCGTGGTCGGGCACCGTGCTCGCGCCCGAGCCCGAGCAGGTGGCAGCCGTCGTCGTCGACGTGCACCGCCGGCCACGACCGGTGGTCAGCGTGCCGCGGTGGCGCGGAGGTCTGGTGCGCATCTACGCGGCGTTCCCGCGCCTCGCGGCCGTCATGGCGCCGGTGGTCATGGCCCAGGCGCACCGGAAGCAAGCGCGGTTCGCGGCCGAACGGCGACGAGGGCCCGCCGCGTAGGGCACCTCGGCACCTGCCGGAGCCGGAGGGCTCGCGGAGGTCAGCGCGCGGGGTCGGCGGTCACCTGTTCCTGTCGTGCCTGGTCGCGGACGGCTTCAGCGACGACCTGGGCGACGCGGTCGTTGAAGGGGGAGGGGATGATGTAGGTGTCGCGGAGCTCGTCGGGGGTGATGACGTCGGCCAGAGCGCGTGCTGCAGCGACCTTCATGTCCTCGGTGATGGCGGTGGCGCGTGCGTCGAGGGCGCCGCGGAAGATGCCGGGGAAGGCGAGCACGTTGTTGATCTGGTTGGGGTAGTCGGAGCGGCCGGTGGCGACGACGGCCGCGTGTTCGCGGGCGCCGAGAGGGTCGATCTCCGGGTCGGGGTTGGCGAGCGCGAACACGATCGGGTCGGCGGCCATGGTGGTGATGTCCTGCGGATCGAGGACGTTGGGGCCCGACACACCGATGAACACGTCCGCACCACGGATGGCGTCGCGGAGGCTGCCGGTTCGTCCGTCGGTGTTGGTGTGCTCGGCGAGCCAGCGCTTGGAGTCGTCGAGGCCGGCACCGTCGGGAGCGAGGATGCCCTTGCGGTCGGCCACGATGATGTCGCCGACCCCTTCCCGCAGCAGGAGCTTGGCGATCGCCACGCCAGCGGCGCCGGCGCCGGACATCGCCACGGTGATGTCCTCGAGGCGCTTGTCGACCAGACGCAGCGCGTTGTGGAGCGCGGCGAGGCTGACGATGGCGGTCCCGTGCTGGTCGTCGTGGAAGACGGGGATGTCGAGCGCTTCGCGCAGGCGTTCCTCGACCTCGAAGCAGCGGGGTGCGGAGATGTCCTCGAGGTTGATCCCGCCGTACACGGGAGCGAGGGCGATCACGGTACGGACGATCTCGTCGACGTCGGTGGTGTCGAGGCACACCGGCCAGGCATCGATGCCGGCGAAGCGCTTGAACAGGGCGGCTTTCCCCTCCATCACCGGGAGGGCCGCGGTCGGGCCGATGTCACCGAGCCCCAACACGGCGGTGCCGTCGGTGACGATGGCGACGGTGTTGCCCTTGATCGTCAACCGGCGCGCGTCGTCCGGTTCGTCGGCGATGGCGAGGCAGACCCGGGCGACCCCGGGGGTGTAGGCCATCGAGAGGTCGTCGCGGGTCTTGAGCGGCACGGTCGGGTTGACCTCGAGCTTGCCCTTGAGGTGCATCAGGAACGTGCGGTCCGAGACCCGGTGCACGTGCACACCGTCGACGCCATCGACCGCGTCGCGGATCCGCTCGGCGTGGTCCGAGTCGCCGGCGTTCGCCGTCACGTCCACGGTGAGCGGATCGGTCGCGGTCTCCACGAAGTCCATCGCGGCGACCGCACCACCCGCTTCCCCGATCGCGGTGGTCACCCGCCCCACCGCCCCCGCATCATCCGCGGCCAGCTGCAGCCGCATCGTGATCGAGTAGGACGCGTTCGGGCTGGTCACGGTGAACTCCGAGTTGACGTGAACGTCGAAGCTAGCGCCCGTGTCGCCCTCGGAGCAGGACTCGCCGGGTGGTGGTGGTGGTGGTGGTGCGAGCGGGGAGACTCGAACTCCCACAGCCTTGCGGCCACTGGGACCTAAACCCAGCGCGTCTGCCAGTTCCGCCACGCCCGCGTGGCTCGGGACGCTACCGCTGATCAGGGAGAACGGGTGAACGGCGCATCACGGCGGTTCCCGCCCGGTCGGCCCCTCGGACGTCCGGAGCCCATCCGATCGGTG
>NZ_JBBEBZ010000074.1:0-5077 GCF_040882075.1 Nitriliruptor sp. | reverse complement strand
CGACGACCACGTCGCCGGAGCGTTCGAACTCGAGGACGAGGCGCAAGGTACCGCCCTCGCGCACGGTCTCGTCCGGCACGACCAGCATCAGGTGCAGCTCACCCGGACGGAACACGAGCTGCTCACCCGCTGGGATCGGCACCTGCTCGAGCACCTCCATCACGGCCGCTCCGTCGGTGATGGTCGTGCGGTGGATCTCGGCGGCGATCGCGGCGTCGGTGCTGGCGCCGACCAACACGTCGTCGCCGTCGCCGTCGTTGGCGACGGTGACCGCGACCTGCGAGGAGCCGGCGATGGGCGCGGCGACCTGCGGGGTCCCGAGGACGCGGAGCTCAGGGGTACCCCCACCGGCGCAGCTGACGAGGACCGCGGCCAGGAGGGCGATGACGGTCGTGACGGGGGCGCGGGAGCGGGAGCGGGGAGCAGGCACGGTCGGAGGGTAGCCAGCGGGGTCGCGGGGCTACGGTGCCCCGGCCGGGAGGCGTGGAGGTGGCATGGATCTGAGCGTCGGGTCACCCGGTGCGGTCGCGGTCGGTCTCGTGCTGGTCCTGCTCGGAGCGACGGGGGCGACGGTCGCGACGCGCGGGTTCGACGGCGGCGGATCCCCGTGGCGGACGCTGGTGACGCTGGTCCCGTTCGGGATCCTGATCGGTGGCGGGGCGTCGCTGGTCCGGGGGTGGGACCTCGGTGCGGGCGTCCTGGTCGGCGCGATCGCCGTGCCCGTCGTCGGTGCGCTGGCGCGGATGATCGAGGTCCGCCGGCACCGGGCCGAACGGGACCGACCGTGAGCGAGCGGGGTTGGCGGGAGCGGTTGTTCGGGGCGCGGGACCGGCTCGGGTGGTGGTTGCTGCCGATGTTCGTCGCCGTGGGCCTCGCCGGTGCCGTGCTCGCCGGATCGCTCGCGGTGGTCTTCTCGTCCCAACGGGTCGACCGGTTGACGCGCGAGACGGCGTCGGCGCGGGCGGACCTGGCGACCGCTGCCGATGACGTCCGTGACGCGGCTGATGAGGCGTTGGCCAGCATCCAGGAGGAGGTCGACGCGGTCCGCGACCAGCTCTCGGCGGAGCTCCCGCTCGCTGATGCAGCGGAGGTCGGGGTGGTGCGTCTGGAGGCTGAGGTTCCGGTCCTCGACGAGGGGACGGGGCAACGCGTCGCCGAGCGCCGGCGAGCGAACGGGTTCCTGGTCGCCGCCACCGGGGACGAGGCGTTCGTCGTGACGACCTTCGGGCTCCTGGTCGACCCGGAGCGTCCCGAGGTGCCGCTCGACGTCGCGGTCGTCGTGCGGGCCGCGGCCGGTGACACCTCCGGACGCGTCCACTCCTGGCGCGCGGACCGCGACCTGCTGCTCCTCCGGGTCCCGCTCACCGGGTTCGAGCCGCTGCCGTGGCGTCCCGCAGACGAGCCCACCGTCCCCGGGGACCGCGTGGTGGCCGTCGGTCTGACGCCGGGGCTCGGGGCGGTCCGCATCGGTGGGACCGTGGCCGCCGCCGACGCGACGGGTGTGGTCACCGACCTTCCGGCCCTCGACCTGCTGGCCGGCGGCCCCGTCCTCGACGGCCGAGGTCGCGTGATCGGCGTGGCGTCCTCGCGCTACACGCCGTTCAGCGCCGACCCCGTCGTCGTGCCGATCCGGTCCCTCTGCGACGAGCTCCTCGCCCGCTGCCCGGACTGACCGTCCACCCTGACGCGTCGGTTCGTCCCGTCAGCACTCGAAGATGATCAGGCACGACTCGCCGCCATCGTCACCGTCGCCGCCCTCGTCGCCATCGTCCGGTGGTGGGCTCCCGTCGTCAGACGGCCCGTCGTCGGTTCCCTCGTCGTCGGCTCCGTCGCCGGGTGGGGGCTCGGCATCTGGGATGTCTTCGCCACCGTCGTCGCTGGTCTCGTTCGGTTCGGGGTCAGGGGGCGGCGGCGCGGGGACCGATCGCCGCGGTCCGACGCGAGGTGCGTCCGGGTCCTCGAACGCGAGGTCGGCGACGGACGGGAACCCGGTCGGTTCCACGTCCTCGAGGATCGCCGCCGCGGCACGCTCCCAGAGCGCGGCCGGCAGGCTGCCGCCGGTCACCTCGGTGAGGCCGAGCACGTCGGTCAGGGGGTCGACACGGCCGTCGGTCCCGGGGTCGCCGATCCAGACCGCGAGGGCGAGGTCCGGCGTCACCCCGACGAACCAGGCGTCCTTCGCGTCCGTGGTCGTGCCCGTCTTGCCGCCCTGCGGACGCCCGATGTCCGCGGCGCGACCCGTGCCGCGTGCGACCACGTCCTCGAGCGCCGCGGTGACCTGGCGCGCGACACGGGGGTGCACCACGCTGTGGCAACCGTCGCTGTCGAGCTCCGCCAGCTCCGCCGCGCGCTCGGCGAGGAGATCCGCGGACGGACGCCGCGGTGTCCGCGGTTGACCGGGGACGACCACCACCTCGTCGGGGGCGGTGACCTCCGCCCCCGTGATGTCGCGCACCTCGAGCACGCTCCGCGCCGGGCACAGGACACCGTCGTTGGCCAACGTGCCGAACGCCGACGCCATGTCGAGGACCGTGGCCCCGAACGACGAACCACCGAGCGCGACCGCTGCCTCGGTCCCGACCTCGGACGCGACCCCCAACCGCTGCGCCTGCTCGACGATGCGTGGGCCGCCGAGCTCGCACCCGAGCAGCTGGAAGGTCGTGTTCGTGGAGCGGACGAGCGCCTCGTGGACCGCCAACCGGCCGCCCGGACCGCCCCGGACGGTGATCGGCGGGCCGTCGTGATCGACGCACTCCGAGACGGTGACGTTCCCGGGAGCGGGCCGGGTGTCGGTCGGCTCCACCAGCGCATCCTCGAGCGCAGCCGCGTAGACGAACGGCTTGAACGCGGACCCGTTCTGTCGCCGGGTCATCGTCGCGAGGTCGAGGTCGCCGACGATCATGTCGCGCCCGCCGTGGATGGCCAGGATCGCCCCGGTCCGCGGGTCGAGCGCGACGGCTGCGGCCTCGACGTCGCCGACCTCGTCCGCGGGGAGGACCTCGGCGACCGCCTCGTCGAGGGCATGCTGGACCCGGGGGTCGTAGGTGGTCCGGATGGTGAGCGCGCCGGTCAGCACCGACTCCGGGCCGTAGGCGTGTTCGATCTGGCGCCGCACGTACCCGATGAACGCCGGCGCATCGCCTCCCCGCACCTCGGGGCGCGGCGCGACCTCCAGCGGCCGCGCTTGCGCGGCGCGGACCTGCGCGTCGGTGAGTGAGCCGAGCTCGCCCATCCGATCGAGCAGCGCATCACGGCGGGCGCGAGCACCCTCCGGATCCGCTCGCGGGTTGCGCACCGACGGGGCTGGCAGCGTCTGCGCCAGCGCGGCCGCCTGGGCCGCGTCGAGCTGGTCGGCGCCGACGCCGAAGTAGGTGAGCGCCGCGGCCTGGACGCCGGCCGCTCCCTCGCCGAACGCCACGGCGTTGAGGTAGCGCTCGAGGATCTCCTCCTTCGAGGTCGACCGCTCGAGCGCGATGGCGATGACCGCCTCGCGGACCTTGCGCATCACGGTCTGTTCGTCGCCGACGAAGGCGTTCTTGACGTACTGCTGGGTCAGCGTCGACCCGCCCTGGGTGATGCCACCGGTGCGCACGTTCGTCACCACGGCGCGGATGAGCGACAGGGGGTCCACCCCGTCGTGCTCGTAGAAGCGTGCGTCCTCGGACGCGACGACGGCATCGAGGACGACGGGGGCGATCTCGTCGAGCGAGACGACCTCGCGATCCACCTCGGCGGTGAAGCGGACGAGCACCTCACCGTCGGTGTCGAGCAGCACCGTCGGTCCGGTGAGGGCGGTCGGTTCGGGCACGTCCCAGTCGACCCGGAGCGCGATCGCGGCCACGAGGACGACGAGGCTGGCGACCGAGACGCCCGCTCCGAGCAGGGCCAGCAGCCCGCGACGTAGCAGCAACGTCCGCACCCTCACCGCTCCCGACGGTCGACGGTCCACGCGGGGAGGCTACGCGTGCTCCACCGTGACCGGCAGCGGACGCGAGGCCGCCCGGTCTGGACGAGGCGGTTCCGTCACCGGATCCGAGGTGAGCGTCGAGGTTCCGGATCCCGGCGTGTCCGAGGCTCGTGCGACCGGTCTCCGCACCGGCGGTTTGTTGTCCACACATCGGCGAACTTCTCCTCGGAATCGAACATATGCTCGGGTAGACTCGGCTCGTTCGCGACACCGACGGGGACCGCATGCGCAGCAGCCAGGGCTACCGACACACCAGCCGCCCGGCCCTGGCTGCCGCCGCCCGCGAACGCCACCCCGGCTACGACCCAGCTGACGCCCGCGATGAGGTGCCGTCACGGAGCCCGTCTCCGGCCGCAGCGATCGGGTCCGATGACGCTTCGGGTCTCGACCCCGTCGCGTCGGCGGTGGTGGCGATCCTGGCCGGCCACGGGGGTGCTGCCGTCCCCGAGGGGGAGCTCGCCGAGCTGGTGGCCACGCTGCGCGCCGCCGACCGGCTCACCGCCCGTGCCGTGGCGTTGGCCGGTCAGCTCGACGCACGTCGGGCGGCGGCCGAGGAGGGCATGACCTGCGACGGAGCGCTGCGACTACACACCGGCCTGGTCGGCTCCGACGTGGCCATGGTGCTGACCGCAGCCGACGTGCTGACCACGATGCCGGTCACGGCCGGGCTGTTCGCCCGCGGGGTGCTGTCCTGGGGTCACGTGCGTCAGCTGACCATCGGGGTCCGACGGTTCGATGCCGCGACCCGTGCCGCGCTCGACGACTACCTGGGCGAGCACCCCGGGCGGCTCGAAGCGATGGACGCCGAACGGCGGGCGTGGGCGCTCGAGGACGCGATCGACGACCACCGTCCCGAACGCACCCTGGAACAGCGGGCTGAGCGGCAGGAACAGGCCGAGTTCCTGGCGTTGCAGGGTCAGCTCGATGGGTCCGGCAGCCTGTACGGCCAGTTCGGTCCCGAAGGGTTCGCGACCATCACCGGCCGGCTCGAAACCGAGGCCGACATCCCGCAGGCGGCACCGTGCCCGGGTGACCAGGACAGCCCGGCAGCCGAACCGGTCCCCACCCGTGGCCGGCAGCTCGCCGACGCGCTGGTCCGCCTCTGCACCA
>NZ_JBBEBZ010000073.1:24019-31956 GCF_040882075.1 Nitriliruptor sp. | reverse complement strand
CGCACGCGGTGGCTGCGAGCGCGACGACGGCCAGAGCGGCCGCGAAGCGCGAGCGTCGGGTGGTTCGCACGGGGGTGCCTCCATGTCGGTACATCGGGAGTGCCGGGGCGGGAGCGGCCGCGGCGAGCGACCGCGCTGCGGTCGAGTGAGGGCAGCCTAACCTCACTCGACCTGGAACGCCTAACCGGCCGCCCCGAACCGCCCCGTCCGCGCACTAGCCTCGGCGCCCTGGCCCGGCGCCCGGAGCGCTCCCGCGCCGACCGTACGAACCCGCGTCCTCGAGGAGATCGCCCGTGCCGAAGATCATCTACACCTACACCGACGAGGGTCCCGCGCTCGCGACCGAGTCGCTGTTGCCGATCCTCGAGGCGTTCGCCGGGACCGCCGGCGTCGAGGTGGAGACCCGCGACATCTCCCTCGCGGGTCGCATCCTCGCCGCGTTCCCCGATCGGCTGCGCGACGACCAGCGGGTCGACGATGCCCTGGCCGAGCTCGGCGAGCTGGCCAAGACGCCCGAGGCCAACATCATCAAGCTGCCGAACATCAGCGCCTCCATCCCCCAGCTGAAGGCCGCGATCGCCGAGCTCCAGGAGGCCGGGTACGCGGTGCCGGACTACCCCGAGGAGCCGGGCAGCGACGAGGAACGCGAGGTCCAGGAGCGCTACGCCGCGGTCAAGGGCAGCGCCGTCAACCCCGTGCTCCGCGAGGGCAACTCCGACCGTCGGGCACCCGCAGCCGTCAAGGAGTACGCCCGCAAGCACCCGCACCGCATGGGCGAGTGGTCCTCGGACTCGCGGTCGCACGTGGCCACCATGTCCGGCGGTGACTTCCGCTCGAGTGAGCGATCGGTCACCGTCGACGCCGCGACGGACGTGCGCATCGAGCTCGAGACCGGTGGCGGCGAGGTGACCGTCCTCAAGGCGTCGACACCGCTGCTCGAGGGCGAGATCATCGATGCCGCCGTGATGAGCCGCGCCGCCCTCGTGTCGTTCCTGCAGGAGCAGGTGGACGACGCCAAGCAGAAGGGTGTCCTCTTCTCGGTGCACCTGAAGGCCACGATGATGAAGGTGTCCGACCCCATCATCTTCGGTCACGCGGTCCGCGCCTACTTCGCGGATCTGTTCGAGCAGCACGGGGAGACCCTCGATCGGCTCGGCGTCAGCGCCAACGATGGCATGGCCAGCCTCGAGAAGGCGATCGAGGAGCTCCCCGAGGACCAGAGGTCGGCCATCCAGGACGCCATCCGTCGCGCCTACGAGACCGGGCCGTCGCTCGCGCAGGTCGACTCGAGCCGAGGCATCACCAGCCTGCACGTCCCCTCCGACGTCATCGTCGACGCCTCGATGCCGGTCGTGGTCCGCGACTCGGGACAGATGTGGAACGAGAACGACGAGCAGCAGGACACCAAGGCGGTCATCCCCGACTCCAGCTACGCCGCGCTGTACGACGAGACCCTCGAGTTCTGCAAGCGCAACGGTCAGTTCGACCCCACCACCATGGGGACCGTGCCGAACGTCGGGCTGATGGCGCAGAAGGCCGAGGAGTACGGTTCACACGACAAGACCTTCGAGATCCCGGCGGCGGGCACGGTCCGCGTGGTCGCCACGAGCTCGGGGCGCGACAGTGGCGACGGTGGCACCGTCCTGCTCGAGCACGCGGTCGAGGAGGGTGACATCTGGCGCATGTGCCAGACCAAGGACGCCCCCGTCCGCGACTGGGTCGGGTTGGCCGTCTCCCGAGCGCGGGCGACGGGGTGGCCGGCGGTCTTCTGGCTCGACCGCACCCGGGCGCACGACGCCGAGGTCCTCAGGAAGGTCGAGGCCGAGCTCGACACGCTCGACACCGACGGGCTCGACATCCGGTTCATGGCCGTCGACGAAGCCACCCGGTTCTCCCTCGAGCGCGCCAAGGCCGGGGAGAACACCATCTCGGTCACCGGCAACGTCCTGCGCGACTACCTCACCGACCTGTTCCCCATCCTCGAGGTCGGCACCAGCGCCAAGGTGCTGTCGATCGTGCCCCTGATGGCCGGCGGTGGGCTGTTCGAGACGGGAGCCGGAGGGTCGGCGCCGAAGCACGTGCAGCAGTTCGTCAAGGAGAACCACCTGCGGTGGGACTCGCTCGGTGAGTTCCTGGCACTGGCGGCCTCGTTCGACCACCTCGGTGAGCGGTTCGACAACGCTCGGGCCAAGCTGCTCGGTGACACCCTCGACCGTGCGACGGCGACCTTCCTCGAGGAGGGCCGGTCGCCGTCCCGCAACGTCGGTGAGCTCGACAACCGAGGCAGCCACTTCTACCTCGCGATGTACTGGGCGCAGGAGCTGGCGTCGCAGGACGACGACGCGGAGATGGCCGAGGCGTTCGCTGCCCTCGCTGAGCGGCTGGCAGCCGACGAGGACACCATCATCGCGGAGCTGAACGAGGTGCAGGGCGACCCGGTCGACACCGGTGGCTACTACTGGCCGGACCGTGAGCGCGTCGCCGCGGCGATGCGGCCGAGCGAGACCTTCAACGCCGCGCTGGCCACCATCGAGTCGTAGCCGATCGGTTCGGCAGGAACGGACGAGGGCGGGCCCGTGACGGTCCCGCCCTCGCTGCCGTTCGCGTGGGATCAGTCGATCGGGTCACCGTGGCCAGCCTCGACCGCGAGGTCGAGCGCGCGGGCCAGGAACGTCGCCACCTGCCCGCGGGTCACGTCCGCGCCCGGCGCGTAGCTGCCGTCCGGCAGGCCGGTGACCACGCCGCGGACGGCCAGCCGGTCGATCGCCGCAGCGTGGACCGAGCTGGTGTCGTCCGCGAAGACGTCCGCCACGGTCGCCGGCGGGAACGAGCGGTCGACCGCACCGTCGTCGAGCAGGTCGAGGAAACGGTCGAGCAGCGACGCCATCTGTGCCCTGGTCAACGTCCCGTGCGGCTCGAACGTCGTCTCGGTCTTCCCCGAGATGACCCCCGCCGCCGCGAGCGCATCGATGTTGGCCTCGTGGGTCGACCCGTCATCGTCGGTGAAGCGATCCGGTCCGGCCGGCAGGCTGCGACCGGTCGCCACCTCGTAGGACCTGACCAGGAGCGTGGCGGCTTGTCCACGGGTCACGTCCCCGTTCGGCACGAACCGGCCGGGCTCACGCCCGACGGTGATCGCCCCGTCCGCCAGGCACACGATCGCGGGGGCGTGCGTGGTGCCGGCGACGTCGTCGAAGGGGTCGTCGTAGGGGCCGGGGCAGGCCCGGTCGATGCCTCGGGAGTAGGGCCAGACGGCGAGGTCGGTGTCGAAGCGAGGCGCGGACGCGGTGAAGTCCGGTGCCCACGACCACCCCTCGACCGTTCCGGGAGCCGGGCGGCTGTCACCGCCACCGACCTCGTACCCGGTCCACTCCCCGCCGGGTGCTGCCGTCCAGTACGACCAGTACCCGTCCTCGAAGCAGGTGTCCGCGGGTTCGCCTTCGGACAGCTCGGGCAGCTCGTCGATCTGGCACAGCGAGTCACCGAACGAGAAGCTGGCGTAGCTGGTGTCGAAGCCCGCAGCCTCGATCAGGTCGTGCCCGCTCGTGCCTGCGTCGAAGGGTCCGTCCACGCACGTCACCTGCGGGGCGAGGTCCGGCGCGAGGGCGGTGAAGTCCACGACGATGGTCACGCCGGTCCCATCCGGGCACGGTTCGTCGGTCAGGCAGCGCAGGTAGCTCGTCTCAGCGGCAGCGTCGCTGGCGTCGAGCAGGTCCAGCCTCGGCGCCTCGGCGAACGGCGCCTGCGCCGTGGCGAGCCGCACGTTGCCGTCCGCGTCCGGGTAGGTGGCGAACGACCCGCGGAGCGCGACGTCAGCCTCGCAGCCGCGCTGCAGGGAGCTCACGAAGCCGGCAGCCGCGTCGGCCTCAGCGGTGCGACCCGCAGCACGGAACGCCTGGGCCGCGAGGGCGGAGGAGTTGGTGTTCGGGTCCGCGGCGGGGTACCCGCCGTCGGTCCCCCGCTGCGTGAGCAGCCAACTGACCTGTGCGTCGGCGTCGCGCCCGGTCGCGAGCAGGGCCTGCACCGCCACGGCGGTCACGTCCACCTCACCGTTCGCGCAGGTGCCCGTGAGGCTGAGCGACCCGTCCTCGCACACGAAGCTCGCGAGGTAGTCGACAGCGATCGAGGGCGCACCGTCGGCGGTGGTCTCGAGGGCGAGGATCGCCAACGACTGCACGAACAGCTGCGGACCGTCGCCGAACGAACGCACGCGCCCGTCCGGCTCGATGCGGTCACGGAGCACCGCCTCGGCGTCGGTGCCGCCGATGACCGGCGAGCGGTCGAGCGCGTCCGCGGCCAGGATGGCTTTGGCAGCGTTGCCCGACGTGGAGTCGGTGTCACCACCGAGGTAGGTCGGCGCGCGCTCCTCGAGGGCGGCGAACGCCTCCACCGCCGCGTCGCGTGCGCTGCCAGCGGCGGCGAAGCCGAGGATGGCATCGGTCAGCTGGTCACCGCCGGGCGACGGGGTAGCGGCGAGGTCGCGGGCGAGCCAACCGGCGGCCGCCGCGAGCGGATCGGTCGTGGGGACGTCAGCGGCGGCCGGTGCAGCCCCGAGGGGGACGAGCAGGCCGACGGTGAGCAGCGCGGCGGACGCGCTTGCGACGAGCCGGCGGGGGCCGCCGGTTCGGGATCGGGTGAGCAGGTGCATGCGTTGTGCCTCTCGGCGAGCGGTCCGTGACGGACCGGTCCCGAGGGCCACGCTGTGCGACGGCCCGGTCGGCCGACGGCACACGCGTCCCTGCGTTCCCGGCTCCGTCCCGTAGACCTCGACGGACGTGTGGAGCCGCTCGTCCCGGTCGGTGCTCCGGCTCGCGCCCCGCCGGTTCGCGGGACGACTCACGGTTGCGGGTCAGCGCCGGATTCGCACCGGCTTCCCCGAACGCGGGACGTGGTTCACCACGTGGCTCTCGCCGCGTGGTGACGCGACCTTAGCGCCACTGGCGACGTACGCTGGCATCGTCGCGCCCCCTCGGGGGGGCGCCCCTGGGGAGCGATCCGTGGCCCGTTCCGGCCCTCCGGCCTACGCGTGGGACTGGTTCTCGCGACAACGCCTGCTCTGGCGCGAGGCGCGGACCCGACTGACCGAGATCGCCGCGCCGGCCGCGACCCGCTACCACGCCGTGGAGACCCGGCCCGAGGTCATCGCCCTCCTCCGAGCGGACTACGGCCGCGACCCCGTCGTGCGCGACGTGGTCCACCGCGTCGTCGCCGAGGTGGCCTTCCTCGGCCGCACCGACGTCCGGTTCAGCGACCTCGGTCTGCGCAACCCGCCGCGTGGGTTGACCTGGTGGTGGTCGGCGCTGACCGGCGAGGAACCCGCGCCGCCCCCGCAGCCAGCGCCACCGACGGGCGGGCCCGACCTGCCCCCCGCGCAGCTCCGGCTCGATGAGGTCCAGCAGGGCTGGGGCGGCTGACCGATCCCTCGGCCGCGCCCGTCAGCGTGAGCCGTCCTCGAGGTCGGGCAGGTCGACCGCGACGCGTGCTCCGGTGGTGTGGGCCACCACCGACAGCACGGCGCCGATCGTCGCGCCGACCTCGCGCGCCGTCGACAGACCGAGACCGAAACCCGGGGAACGGTCGTGGCCGCGCACGAAACGCTCGAAGATGGCGTCACCGAGGTCGGCAGGGATCCCCGGGCCGTCGTCGGTGACGGTCACGGTCACCCCGGTCGGCGTCGCGCGCCCCTCGAGCTCCACCCGGTCGCCGTGTTCGAGCGCGTTCTCGACGATCGGACCGAGGACGAGACGGGCGACGACCGGATCGGTGGTGAGCCGCAGGTCTCCGGCGCACGTCACCGTGCAGCGGTCCTCGCCGCCCTGGTCGTGCACCACGAGATCCAGGACGTCCCGGACCAGGCACGGGACCGGGTCCGGGATCGTGTGGCCGAGGTCGACGCTCGCCAGCGTCAGGACCTCCTCGACGAGGTGCTCGAGCCGGACGCTCGCGGTGACGATGCGATCGAGCATCCCGTGACGCTGCTCCACGCTGAGCAGGTCCTCCTGCGCGCCGAGCGTCGTCGCGAAGCCGGAGATGATCGTGAGCGGGGTCCGCAGCTCGTGGGAGATCCGCGCGACGAAGTTCGACCGGACACGGTCGAGGTCGCGCTGTTCCTCGAGCCGTCGGACCGTCATCACCGCACCAGCGAGCAGCACCGCAGCCAGCTCGAGATCCTCGATCCGCGCTGGGGACGGACAGCTCGCTCCGTGGACCACGAGCGCTCCGCGCGTGCGGCCCTCGACCACGAGGGGGGTCGCCACCTGCGTGCCGTCCGTCTCCGAGACGACGGTGTGTCCGGCGCTCATGGCCCGATGGAGCGTGGTCGCGGCGTCGTCGCACCCGTGGCTGTCGACGGGGACGGCCGCCACGACGTGGGTGCCGTCGCCGGCCGCGAGGTGCAGACACAGCCGCACGCCCGGGTCCGGGCGCAGCAGGCCCTCGGCGACCGTCTCGAGCAGCTCCTGCGGGCCGGCCTCGGCGCGCATCCGCCCGGCCGTGGCGAGCAGTCGGGCGTGCCGGCTCGGCCCGTCGGAGCTGGCGCGGTCGCGGGTATCCGGTGCGTCCACGGGTCCTCGGTGTGGTCTCGAACGCGGGCGCCGATCTTTCCGCCCGGCTGCGGCGCCTCCCGCACCGTAGCCTCGCCGCAGCACGCCGAACGACCC
Organism: Nitriliruptor sp.; assembly: GCF_040882075.1. Lineage (NCBI taxonomy): Bacteria > Bacillati > Actinomycetota > Nitriliruptoria > Nitriliruptorales > Nitriliruptoraceae > Nitriliruptor > Nitriliruptor sp. Next base: position 25,297 of record NZ_JBBEBZ010000073.1, on the reverse strand, counting down.
ACGGCGCGGTCGGATCCGAACCACGCGGCGATGACCCGGTCCGGGTCGGTGCGACCGAGGAGGTCCCGTGTCCGCGGCGAGCGGCCCCCACCGCGCCACCGGTTTGCCGGTCCTGCGTGGTCTCGTGCGTGGTCAGCTCGCGCGCACCTTCGGCGGTCCAGCGTTCGATCCGACGGCGGACCGGGGCGACGCTGGCCTCACCGGTCCGGGATCACCGTCGTGGCGGGTCATCGCCGAACCCGCTGCCATCGCCGGTGGGGTGCGCGGGCTCCTGCTGCAGGTCGCCCACCCCCTCGCGATGGCGGGCGTCTACGACCACTCCGCGTTCCGCGACGACCCGCTCGGGCGTCTGCAGCGGACGTCGGGCTACGTCACGACGTCCGCGTTCGGGTCGACCCGGGAGGCGCTCGACGCCGCCGCCAGGGTCCGCCGGGCGCACCCCCACGTCCACGGCGTCGCGCCGGACGGTCGCCCGTACCGGGCCGATGACCCGCACCTGCTCGGGTGGGTCGGCATCGCCCTGACCAGCTCGTTCCTCGCCGCCCACCGGGCGTGGGCGCCGGTCGGGCTCGACCGTGCCGACGAGGATCGCTTCGTGCTCGAGCAGTCCCGGATCGCCGCGCTGCTCGATCCCCGCGTCGATCTCGACGAGCTGCGCGCGGACACGTCGACGTCCACCGCGTTCCGTGCCGGGCAGGTGCCGCTGCCGATGCTGGAGGAGGGCTACCTCCCCCGTGACGTCGAGGAGCTCGGATCGATCCTTGCTGCCTACGCGCCGGAGCTCGGGGTCAACCATCAGGGCCGCGAGGCGCTGCGGTTCCTGCGTTGGCCCCCGCTCCCCCCTGCGATCCGAGCCGCCTACCTGACCCTCTTCGGCGGTGCCGTCGGCTCGCTCCACCCCGATCATCGGGCGGCGCTCGGGCTGCAGCTGCCTCGTGGCGCAGCGCGGATCGCGGTGGGCAACACCCGCGCCGCACTCTCGCTGATGCGCCGCGCGACCGGAACCTCCCCGTCGATGGAGCTCGCGCGGGCCCGCGCAGCTGCGTGACGACCTAGGTTCGCGGCCCGACCCGAAGGGAGACCACGTGACCCGGCGCACAGCGATCCGCACCTGCCCCCTCTGCGAGGCCACCTGCGGGCTGGCGATCGAGCTCGACGACGACCGCGTCGTCGCGGTCCGTGGCGACGACGACGACGTCCTCAGCCGCGGGTTCCTGTGCCCCAAGGGCGCGCTCATCGGTGAGCTCGAGCACGACCCGGACCGCCTCACCGCCCCGC
>NZ_JBBEBZ010000073.1:22174-23919 GCF_040882075.1 Nitriliruptor sp. | reverse complement strand
AAGGGCGCGCTCATCGGTGAGCTCGAGCACGACCCGGACCGCCTCACCGCCCCGCGCATCAGGACCCCCGACGGCCTGGTCGAGACGACCTGGAACGAGGCCTTCGACGTGGTCGATCAGCGGCTGCGTGCGGTGATCGCCGAGCACGGCCCGGACAGCGTCGCCATCTACCTCGGCAACCCGAACGCCCACACCCTCTCCGGTCAGCTCTACGCCCGACCGCTGATCAAGTCGCTGCGCACGCGCAACGTGCACTCGGCCTCGTCGGTCGATCAGCTCCCCAAGCACGTCAGCTGCGGCACCGTCTTCGGGGACCCCTTGGCGATCCCCGTCCCGGACATCGACCGCACCGATCTGCTCGTGGTACTCGGCGGTGATCCGCGGACCTCCAACGGGTCGCTCTGGACCGTCCCGGACGTCCCCGGGCGTCTCGATGCGCTGCGGGCTCGCGGGGGTCGCCTGGTCGTCGTCGACCCTCGCAGGACACGCACGGCGAAGAAGGCCGACCAGCACCTGGCGATCCGACCTGGGACCGACGCGCTGCTGCTCGCCGCGATCGTGGCCACGGTGGTGGACGAGGACCTGGTCGACGTCCCCGCCGACCTCGCTGCCCACGTCGACGGCATCGATGTGGTGTGCTCGGCGCTGGCCGGGTTCACACCGGAGCGGGTCGCGGCCACCTGCGGCCTCGACGCGGAACAGATCCGGGGCCTGGCTCGTGAGCTCGCTGCCGCCGAACGGGCCGTGGTCTACGGCCGTCTCGGGACGACGACGGTGCGGCACGGGACGCTCGCGAGCTGGCTCGTGGACGTCGTCAACGTCCTGACCGGCAACCTCGACCGTCCCGGCGGGTCGATGTTCCCACGCCCCGCTCACCACCGACCGGGGGCCGGGCGGGCGTTCCGCATGGGGCGGTGGTCGTCGCGGGTGCGGGGGCTGCCGGAGGCCATCGGCGAGCTCCCCGTCGCCACGCTGACCGACGAGATCGAGACCCCCGGCGAGGGGCAGGTCCGCGCCCTGATCGTCGTGGGTGGCAACCCGACCATCTCGACACCGGACGCTGCGCGCCTGGACGCCGCCATCGCCGGGCTCGACCTCGTGATCGCGGTCGACCCCTACGTCGGCGCGACCGCACGTCACGCCGACGTGGTGCTGCCACCTCCCGGCCCGCTGCAGCGCAGCCACTGCGACCTGGTGTTCGCCGGCCTGTCGATCCGCAACGTCATCAACTACTCCCCCGCGGTCCGCCAGCTCCCCGATGGCCAGCTCGACGAGTGGGAGATCCTGCTCGCGCTCGCCTCGATCGCGCTCGGCGCCGGCGTCCCCCGCGATGGGGCGGGCGACCTCGACGTGTCGCTCGCCGACGACCTCGTGGCCCAGCAGACGGCGGAGGCCCTCGCGGCCGATCCCCGCGCACGGATCGGGATCGACCGTGACCCGGCCGCGTTGCTCGCGGCCGTGGCTCCACGACGCGGTCCCGAGCGGATGCTCGACCTCGTCCTCCGCGCCGGGCCGTACGGCGATGGGTTCGCCGGCGGCGACGGCCTCACGCTCGCGGCGATGGAAGCCAACCCCCACGGCATCGATCACGGACCGCTCGAGCCACGGGTGCCCGACGTCCTCACCACCGACGATCGCCGGGTCCACCTCGCTCCCGACGCGTTCCTGGCCGGCCTCCCCGAGCTCGAGGCGGAGCTCGATCGGGAGCCCCCGACCACGGTGCTGATCGGACGACGGCACCTGCG
>NZ_JBBEBZ010000073.1:0-22074 GCF_040882075.1 Nitriliruptor sp. | reverse complement strand
CGGAGCTCGATCGGGAGCCCCCGACCACGGTGCTGATCGGACGACGGCACCTGCGCACCAACAACTCGTGGTCGCACAACACCCCGAGCCTCGGACGCGGCCGTCAGCTGTGCACCATCCAGGTCCACCCCGACGACGCCGCACGTGACGGACTCCGCGACGGTGGCCGTGCGCACGTCACCTCCGCCGCGGGGACCCTCGAGGTCGACGTCGAGGTGACCGACGACCTGCGACCGGGGGTCGTCAGCCTGCCCCACGGGTTCGGTCACGACCTCGAGGGGGTCGAGCTCGCCGTCGCCCGGGAACGCGGGGGCGCCAACTCGAACGTGCTGACCGACCGGTTCCAGCTCGACACCATCAGCGGCAACGCGGTCCTGAACGCCATCCCCGTCGAGGTGGTGCCGGCGTGAGGGCGACGCAGCTGCGTCGGATGGTGATGACCACGACGTTCCTCGCTGGTCTCGCCGCGTGCGGCTCCGACGGCGGGGACACCACCGGCCCCGCGGGCGGACGTGCCGATCTCGCGCGTGGTCAGGAGCTGTTCACCGCGAACTGTGCGGTCTGTCACGGCCCGGCCGCCGAGGGCACCGAGGCAGGTCCGCCGCTGGTCCACATCGTCTATGAGCCGTCGCACCACAGCGACGAGTCGTTCCAGCAGGCGGTCGCCAGGGGGGTGGCGCCCCACCACTGGGAATTCGGGCCGATGCCGCCGGTCAGCGGCCTCGACCGTGCCGACGTGGCCGACATCACCGCGTGGGTCCGCGAGCAGCAGCGGGCCGCCGGCATCGAGTGACGCGCTCCGGACCGGTGGTCCGACCTCGTCCACCTGAGGTTGACGGTGGCGTCGGTCGTTCGCGACCGTGCGGTCAGGTCACCTACGCTGAACGGCCCGACCCAACAGGAGGCGGCACGTGCAACGGCCGTTGCGGGTGGTCATCTGCGACGACGACCCGGCGTTCTGCAACCTCGTGCGGCGGGTCCTGCGTGACCACGTCGACGTCCTCGGGACGGCGGCTTCCGCGGACGAGGTGGTACCGCTGCTGAACGATCAGCAGCCGGACGTGCTGCTACTCGACCTCCAGCTCGGGACCCAGATGGTCCTCGAGGTCCTCCCCCAGCTGCTGATCGCATCGCCGCACACGATGGTCGCGGCCCTCAGCGGGCTCGACGCCGGCACGTGGGAGGACCAGGTCCTGCTCGCCGGGGCGTTCGTCTACTACGAGAAGACCTCGGTGCTCGAGCTACCGGCGCTCCTCGAGAAGGATGTGACGCTGTTCGAGAGCGCGCTCCAGGGCGAGGACGTCCTCGCGCCGTCCGCGCTCGGCCGACGTGACGGTGGCGTGGGTTCACCCGGTGCCGGTCCCGCCCCCACCTGACCCCCTCGCACCACCGGGTCCACCACGGCGCCAGCTGGTGAGCGACCAACCCGCCGAGGTCAGGCTCTGCCGACGCCGCGTCAACCCACCACCGCTGGAGCGACGGCGAACGCGACCGGATCGGCGCCTGCCGCCACGGCATCGGCCATCCGCTGCAGCGCGTCGGGTCCGGCGTGCCGGACGTGTGCCGCCGCAGCTTCACGCCGGCGCACCGTGGCGGGGTCGACGTACCCGAGCCTGATCACCAGCCCACGAGCCGCGTCGGTCGCCTCGATCCGCAGGAACCCGTGGGTCAACGCCCGGTCGGCATCGTCGCGGACATCCACGACGGCGATGGCCACGTCGTCGGTGCGCAGCAGATCGCCGTCGCGGTGGACCTGCCTCCCGCCGGCCTCGAGGATGGCGCGGACGATGGCCGTACCGTCATCGGGATCATCGACGCGTTCCCGCACCCCTGCCGGCAGATCGAGCCGATCGGCGAGCGGGGCAGACCGCACCTGCGGGGCAGGTTCCGGCACCGACCGGGGGTGGCTCACATCGTGCCGCGGTACCGGGGACGGGCCGCGCGGCGAGCGGGTCGGCGGGACCCGTAGCGCCGTCGGCAGCGGCGGCTCCGCCCGGAGCGGGTCAGGTCGGCGCTCACGCGCCAACGTCCGGCCGTCGCGATCGACGACCTCGACCTCGCCGAGGTTTGGGTCGGAGGCCAGCGCCCGGTGCGCGGTCTCGCGGACGAGCCGTTCGACCGATGGCAGGTCCGGGTCGGCGCCCGCGAGGTCGAGCACGATCCGGGTGCCGGCGACACCTCCGGCTCCCTCCCACGCCCGGCGGTCGGGACGCGAGTCCGCAGCGGCCGACGCTCGACGCCAGGCCACGACCACGGCAGCGAGCAGCAGCACGACCGCCAGCGTTCCGAACAGCTCCACCATGGTCCCGCCATCGTCCCTCGCGCCGACGGATATGTCCAGGGTCGCTCGCTCCGCCGGGCCGGGCCATCGTGAGCTCGGCCCCGAGCAGCCGGCGCAGGAGGCCGGGCGTGCGACGTCGAACCTCCAAGGCAGGCGGCCGTGGGGAGGTCCGCCCGACCCGGGAGAACCACCGTGCGCCGGATCTCACCCGCCGCCCTCATCACCCTCCTGCTGCTCTCGCTCACGACCGTGACGGGCGTCGCCACCGCCGCGCCGTCGGTGGCGGTGCCGACCTTCCGTGCCGGAACCGCCACCGTCGATGCGACCTGGCACGTCGGGGCCGCCGCAGGTCAGTACAGCGGGGTGCGTGCGCCGCAGGACGAGCTCGCGGTGAGGTCGATCCGCACGCCCACCACGTCGCCAAGGCCCGCTCGTACGGCGTCCACTCCCGCCTGACCATCCGCGCCATCGTGGCCGAGGGCAGCAACGGTCGGCGGGTGGCACTGGTCAAGTCCGACAACTACCTCGCCCAGGACCACCTCCTGCGTCGCGTCGGGCAGCTGCTCGCGCAGGGGGACTCGGGGGTGCGGTACGCCGACATCCTCCACTCCGCCAGCCACAACCACTCATCCCCCTACTACTCGACCCCCTCGTGGGGGGTCTGGATCTTCCAGGACGTGGTCGACCTGCGCATGTTCGAGTACCAGGCGCGGGCGATGGCCCGGGCGATCGAGGAAGCGGCGGCCGACCTGAAGCCGGCCCGGATGGGCGCGGCCACCGTGCAGCACTCGCTGTACAAGGGGAACATCACGGGCCCGCAGACGGCCGACGACGGTTCCCCGGCAGGCTTCCCTCGTGACCACGGCGACCACGACCTGACGGTGCTGCGCTTCGACCGCTACGCCCCGGACACCGAAGCCGGCTGGGAACCGCTGGCGGCGTGGATGAACTTCGGACAGCACCCGGAGTCGCTCGACAGCTACGACCTGATCACGGCCGACTCCCTCGCTCCGCTCGAGCGGTACGTCGAGCGCGACCTCGGTGCGACGTTGGTGTTCTCCCAGGGCGACGTCGGCAGCGCTGAAGGGCCGTACGACGGTTGGAACCGGGGCCGCCTCGATGACGGGACGCTCGTGGCCTGGGCCCACGTCGGTCACGCCCAGACCGAACGGGGGGCGCGTCTGCTGGCGGACGCCGTCGTCGAGGCGTGGGACGCCATCGGCGGAGGGGTCGTCCCGAGCCCCGACGACACCCTCGTCCCGTTCGCCTCCGACCTCGAGGTGGGCGTCACCGACGGGTGGGTGCCCGGCCCCGTGTCGCACCCCGTCCCGACGGTGTCCAACTGCCGCTCCGAGCCGACCCTCGGCGGCGATCCCGGCGTGCCCGTCGCTCGGCTTCCCGGACTGCGAACGGGTCGACGGTGGCGGCGCGCTCGACCCCTGAACCCCATCGTCCAGAACCTGAAGGCTCACGGCATCGCGGTGCCCGACCAGTACGGCGCACCGGCGTTCACCGGCGTTCACCGCCGTCGAGGAGAACCTGCGGCTGCGTCTGCAGGTGGTCAAGCTCGGCGACGTCGTGCTGGGTTCGTGCGCGTGCGAGGCCCAGGTCGACCTGATCGTGAACTTCAAGACGCGGGCGAACGACGTGGAGGGGGACATCTACCACGGCTTCGACTGGACCGAGGATGAGCGCACGACCTGCGAGCGGTCGGGCGACGAGTGGACCTGCGTCCACCGCAACCCTCACGGGGGCGACCGGACCTGGACGTTCTCCGACGCCGCCCACCAGCGCATGCGGGCCCAGATCCACAACCCGGCGGACGGGTGCGACGAGGTCGGCAACGCCCTGACGGCCAACACCGAACCGGACGACCCCGCGGCGATCCTCGGCAACTTCACCCACGAGGAACTGCCCGCCGACGTCACCTACCTCCAGCTGCTCGGTCGGCGGTTCGCGGTCACGGCGGAACGGCAACAGATCCTCGAGCTCCTGGTCGGCGCGTTCGCCGACCTGGTGCACACCAACCAACAGCTCCGGGAGCGTGAGCTCCAGCTGTCCGAAGCCCAGGTCGAGCTGGCGAGCCGGCTGACGCAGGTCGAGCACGAGCGGGCACGGCTCGCTGCCGTCCTGGACGCCATCCCGGACGGGGTCGTCATCGTCACCGCCGATGGCCGCATCACCGACGCCAACCCTACCGTCGCCGAGCTCGGTCTCGGCCCCACCGGTGGTTCCCTCGGAGGGACGCACGTGCGGGACCTGCCCGTCACGGCGTTCGACGACGCCGGCCGCGAACTCTCACACGCCTCGTGGCCCATCGTCCGCGCCTACCACGAGGGTTACACCACCACCGGTGTCGACCTCGTCCTCCGGACCACGGAAGGTCGCACGGTCCCCGTCACCGTCACCGCAGCGCCGGTCGGTGACGCCACGGGCGAGATCACCGATGCCGTGGCGGTCATCCGCGACGTCAGCACCTGGGCGTTCCACGACCGGCTCACCGCCCTACCGAACCGCACCCTGTTCACCGACCGGACCGAACGAGCGTTGGTCCGGTCGGCGAACGAGGGCGCCCAGACCGCCGTGCTGGTGGTCGGGATCGACCGGTTCACCGTCGTGCACGACAGCCTCGGACGCGGCGCCGAGGACTCGCTCGTGGTCGCCGTCGCCCGCCGGCTGGTGAGCGCGGTACGTGAGGACGCGACCGTCGGCCGGCTGTCCAGCGACCGTTTCGGGATCCTGCTCGGTCACGTCGTCGACGTGACCGACGCGGTCCGCGTCGCCGCTCGGATCACCGACAAGCTGCAGCGGCCGGTCACCCTCGGGCACGAGCAGGTCTTCCTCACCGCGAGCATCGGCGTGACCACACGGATCGGTGACGAGGATGCCGAGACCCTCCTCCGGCAGGCCAGCACCGCGATGAACCGCGCCGTCGCCGAGGGGGGTGCCCGCTGCCAGGTCTACGACGAACAGCTGGATGCTGCGGCACGCCACCGCTTGTTCCTCGATGCCGCGCTCCGCAAGGGCATCGAACAGGACGAGTTCCGGGTCCACTTCCAGCCCGTCGTCGAGCTCGACTCCGGTCGGATCGTCGAGACCGAAGCGCTCGTTCGCTGGCAACATCCCGAACGGGGCCTGATCTCGCCGGGCGACTTCATCCCGCTGGCCGAGGAGAGCGGCCTGATCGTGCCGCTCGGTCGCCAGATCCTCGAACGAGCCTGCCACCAGACCCAGATCTGGCGAGGACGTGACGAGTTCGCCGGACTGGGGGTTTCGGTCAACCTGTCGGCTCGGCAGTTCGAGGATCCCGATCTCGAGACCGACATCCGCGACGTGCTCACCAGGACCGGACTCCCCGCTGCCGCCCTCACGCTCGAGATGACCGAGTCGGCCCTCATCCGGGAGCCGGGACGCGCCGCCGCCACGCTCTCGACGCTCCGCAGCCTCGGGGTGAGGATCGCCATCGACGACTTCGGCACCGGCTACTCGTCGCTCTCCTACCTGCGGACCTTCCCGATCGACGTCCTCAAGATCGACCGATCCTTCGTCCAACGGGTCGCCGTCGACGAGCAAGCGGGCGCCATCGTCCAGGCGATCATCACCCTGGCGCACGCCCTCGGCCTCGCGGTCGTCGCTGAGGGGGTCGAGACCGACGACCAGCTGCGGTGGCTGCGCGAGGCTGGCTGCCAACGCGCCGCTGGCTTCCTGCTCAGTCGACCCGTGCCTGCGGAGGATCTCCCGACGCACGTCCAGGCCGGGGCAGGACCGAACGGGTGAGCGCAGCGAGGAACGGATCGTCGAGCTGCGCGAGCAGCTGACCGACCTCGCCCGTGGCCGTGCCCGATGACCGCTGCCGGCATCCGCGCGGGCGCGTGGCGTCGCTGGTGGACCGGACTCGCGGACCGACGGGCGCAGAAGGTTAACACGTCAAGTTCCTTCGGTACGTTGGTTGTCACGTCAGGTAACTGCGAGCGAAGCCCGCCCCCCGCGAACGAGCGTCCCGACGTCACGCGCATCCCACCGCCGAGAGAGGAACCTCCCGTGTCGTTCTCCCCCGTCCGGCTCAACCACGCCGTCCTGTTCGTCGCCGACCTCGAACGATCCGTCGCCTTCTACGGCGACGCGTTCGGCATGCAGGTCATCGCCCGCGAACCCCGCGCCAACGCCGTCTTCCTCCGCCTCCCCCGTGGCGACAACCACCACGACCTCGGCCTCTTCGGGGTCGGGACCGCCGGCGGCCCCAAGCAGCGCGGGGCGATCGGCCTGTACCACCTCGCCTGGCAGCTGGACACGATCGACGAGCTCGTCGACGCGCGACGGACGCTGGTGGACCGCGGTGCCTACACCGGCGAGTCGAGCCACGGCGCGACCAAGAGCATCTACGGCGTCGACCCCGACGGCAACGAGTTCGAGGTCATGTGGATGCTCCCCCGCGACGAGTGGGGCGCCTACGAGAACGCGGCACCCATCGACCGCCTCGACCTGGACGCCGAGGTAGCACGCTGGTCGGGCGTCCGGACCGGCGGCGTCCTCGAGGCGGGGACCACCTCCGAGGTGTCGCCGTGAGCGGGTGGACGTCAGCGGGAACTGGCGGCGGCAGGCAGGGTCAACGAGAACGATGATCCTCGGGTGTCGTGCGCGTAGGCGACGTCGCCGGCGTTGGCGCGAGCGAGGCCGCGGACGATCGCCAGGCCCAGTCCGGTGCCGTGGCTGGTCGGACCGCGGGCGAACCGTTCGAAGAGCTGGTGGTGCAGCTCGTCGGGCACGCCGGGCCCTTGGTCGGTCACCGTGACCTCGACTTGGTCGTCCCGCGATCGGCTCGTGATCGTCACCTGGCGGTGCACCGTGCTTGGTGGCGTTGGCCAGCAGGTTCCAGAGCATCTGTGCCACGTGGTCGGGGTCGGCGCGGACGTGGAGGTCGTCGACGGTCGGCTCGACGTCGAAGTCCCCGTCTCGTGCGATCTGCACCACCAGCGGTGCCAGCGCGACGTTGCCCACAGTCGCCTCGAGGGAGCCCGATTCGAGGCGTTGCGCCGTCAGAAACATGTCGACCATCCGGCGGAGTCGGCCGAGCTGGGTACCCACCGTGCGCATGACGTCGAGCAGATCCTCGTCAGGCGTTCCGGGTTCGTCGCGGAGCTGGCCGACCTGCGCCGCGACCTGCGGATCGACGCCGGCTACATGAGCCGCATCGCCGCGAGGTTCGAGACCGACGGGCTGATCACGCGCGAGCCGTCGAGCGTTGACGGTCGGCGCCAGTCGCTGCGTCTGACCGACCGCGGCCGCGAGGTGTCCGAGACGCTGGACGCTCGCTCGGCCGCCCAGGTCGCCGGGCTCCTCGGTGACCTGGCGCCCGGCGACCGGCGGCGGCTGGTCGCGGCCATGGGCACGGTCCGGGACGTCCTCGACCGCGAGCGCAGCGCGGGCACCGCGGTGGCCCTTCGGGCGCCGGGTCCCGGCGACTACGGGTGGGTGGTCAGCCGCCACGGGGCGTTGTACGCGGCCGAGTACGGCTGGGACTGCGGGTTCGAGGCACTCGTCGCCCGGATCGTGGCCGACTACGTGCAGGATCGCGACCCCGCCCGGGAAGCGGCCTGGATCGCCGAGGCCGGCGGCGAGCCGGTGGGCTGCGTGTTCTGCGTCGCCAAGGACGCGACCACCGCGCAGCTGCGCATCCTCCTGGTCGAGCCATCCGCCCGAGGCCTGGGGGTGGGGACCCGGCTCGTGGACCAGTGCCTGCGGTTCGCCCGGGCTGCTGGGTACGACGCGATCACCCTGTGGACGAACGACGTCCTCACCTCGGCCCGACGGCTCTACGAGGCCGCGGGGTTCGAGCTGACCGACCAGGAACCGCACCACAGCTTCGGACAGGACCTCGTGGGACAGAACTGGACGAAGGCGCTGTGACCGACGTGGTCGCCCGGCGGCTACTGGTGGTGACGGGCACGGCCACCTGCTCCTGCACGACGACCGGGACTCACCCGTTGCCCCCTGGCTCGACGCCGAGGAGCCTCGAAGATGCGCGGAACGGGGGCGCTGGCTACGGTCTGCCCCGAGACGCCGAGGGAGCCCTGCGAACCTAGGGCTGAGAACGCGCCGGGCGGGCGCAGCACTTCGGAACCTGATCCGGGTCATGCCGGCGGAGGGAGCGCGTCGTGTTGGCCACATCCCTGAGCGTCCTGTTGCTCGTCGCCGTGCTGGCGGCGTTCGTGATCATCGGGGTGCGCGCGGGCCGCCAAGGCCCACGGGCCGACCTCGACGACTTCACCGTCGCCCGCGGTAGCCAGGGGCCGCTCGCCCTCGGCTTGTCGTTCCTCGCGTCCGGCCTCGGGGCCTGGATCCTGTTCGCGCCGCCCGAGCTCGGCGCCATCCTCGGGATCGGCCCCGTCATCGGGTACGCGGTCGCTGCCGCCGGACCGTTCCTCGTGTTCGCGTTCGTCGGACCTCGGCTGCGCGGGATCGTGCCCTCGGGCCAGGGCTTGAGCGAGTTCCTCCGCCTGCGTTTCGGGCGCGCGGCGAGCCGGCTGGTGACAGCGGTCTCGCTGCTGTACATGGGGGTCTTCGTCGCGGCCGAGCTCGTCGCGATCGGTGGCCTGGTCGAACTCCTCGGCGGGGTTCCCCGCCAGCTCACCGTCAGCGCCGTCCTCGTGGCGACCCTCATCTACACCACCTACGCGGGACTCCGTGCGTCCCTGCGTACCGACCGGTGGCAGAGCGGGCTGGTCATCGTCCTGCTGACGGTCGCCGCGGTCGCCGCGGTCGTGGGGGTGGACCGTCCCGCGGCCAGCGTGCGAGCCAGCGGGCTGCTCGGTGTCGATCGTGTGGGCCTCGAGAGCGCCGCGACGCTGATCCTGGCCGTCACCGCCGCGAACCTGTTCCACCACGGCTACTGGCAGCGGGTCTGGTCCGCCCGGGACGACCGCGCCCTCCGGCAGGGCGCCCTCATCGGAGCCGCGGTCACGATCCCTTTGATGTTGATGGCCGGCGGGCTCGGGGTGCTGTCCGCCTCGGTCGGTCTCGCCGAGGTCCCCGCGCTGTCCATCTTCGCGCTCACCGCCGAGCTGCCCACCGTGGTGATCGCGGCGGTCCTGCTGCTCGGCATCGCGCTGGTCGCCTCGTCGGTGGACACGCTCGAGAACGGCCTGGCCGCGTTGCTCGTCTCCGAACGGCCCTCACTCGGCCTCGGGCACGCCCGTTTGCTGACCGTCGTCATCGTCCTGCCGGCCGCGGTCGTGGGCCTCGTCGCCACCTCCGTGCTGCAGCTGTTCCTCATCGCTGATCTGCTCGCGGCCGTGCTGCTCCTTCCGGCCCTGCTGGGCCTCTGGTACCGGACCACCACGACCGCGGTCTGGGCGGGGATCGTCGCAGGGGTGGCGGGAGCCTTCGGTGCGAGCCTGGTCGCGACCGGCAGCCTCGACGGCGCCGTCGCCAGCGTCAGCTTCCCCGACGCCGTCCCGACGTTGGCACCCTTCGCCGGCGCGCTCCTTGCCAGCGGCATCGTCACCTTCGTCGTCTCGCTGCTCGGCCGACCGACCGTCGCCCTGTCCGAGCTGGAGGGCCTCCTCCCGGAACGGGCCACCGTCGCCCCCGGCCCGCCGAGCGGGTCCTGACCGTGCGCCTCTCCCTGCCCCGGCTGCACGTGCTGACCTCCGCGGCACAGTGCGCCGACGACCTCCGCACCATCGACGCTGTGCTCGACGCCGGCGCACCCGCCGTCCAGATCCGCGTGAAGGACCGCACGGACCGCGACCACCTCGAGATCGCGCGCGTCATCGTGGCCCGCTGCCGGAGGGCCGGCGCCCTCAGTATCGTCAACGACCGCGTCGACCTCGCGCTCGCCGCCGACGCCGATGCCGTCCACCTCGGGCTGACCGACCTGCCGATCTCTGCTGCACGTGAGCTCGCCGGCGACCGACTCGTGATCGGTGGAACCGCGCGTGATCCCGCGACGGCTCGTCAGCTCGTGGCGGAGGGCGCCGACTACCTGGGCGTCGGCCCCACCTACGCCACCGCAACGAAGGACGGGCTACCGGCCCCGATCGGCCTCAGCACGCTGGCAGCCATCGTCGCGACGGTCGACGTCCCGATCATCGCGATCTCGGGCATCACCGCGGACCGGATGCGCGAGGTCCTGGCCACCGGCGCGCACGGCATCGCGGTCGTGGGCGCCGTCGTCGACGCACCCGACCCCGGTGCCGCCACCCGTGAACTGCTCGACCTGCTCGCCGACGCCCGGGGGCCGACGTGACCCCCGACGTGCTGTTCGTGGGCGGCGGCATCATCGGTCTCGCCAGCGCCTGGCGGGCGGCGAACGCCGGCCTGCAGGTCACCGTGTTCGACCCCGCCCCGGGCGCGGCGGCATCGAACGTCGCTGCCGGCATGCTCGCCCCCGTCACCGAGGTGGCCTACGGCGAGGAGGATCGCCTCGCGCTGAACGTGGCCGGGGCCCGTCGCTGGCCCGCGTTCGCCGCCGAGCTCGAGACGGCGACGGGCGCGGACCTCGGCTACCGCGCGACCGGCACGTTGCTGGTCGGCTTCGACCGCGACGACGTCGCCGCGCTGTCCGACCTGCACGCGTTCCAGACCGAGCTCGGCCTCGAGGTCGAACCCTTGCGCAGCCGTGAGGCCCGCGCCCGCGAACCGATGCTCAGCCCCCGCGTCCGGGTCGGGCTCCTCGCTGCCGAGGACCACCGCGTCGAACCCCGGGCGTGCGTCGCCGCGCTCCTGAGCGCCTGCGCCCATGCCGGTGTCGTCTTCGAACACCGGAAGGTCACGCGGATCGAGCAGCAGCGGGGCCAGGCCACCGGCGTGCGGACCGCCGACGGCGAGCAGCACCACGCTGGCCAGGTCGTGCTCAGCGCCGGCGCGTGGTCCGCCACCATCGAGGGGCTCGCGGACGAACACCGTCCCGCGGTGAGGCCGGTGAAGGGTCAGCTCCTGCACCTGCGTGACCCGTCGGGGCAGCAGGTGCTGACCACCACCGTCCGTGGGCTCGTCCGGCACCGCAGCGTCTACCTCGTCCCCCGCGACGACGGCCGGCTCGTGGTCGGCGCCAGCCAGGAGGAACGAGGCTTCGACACCACCGTCACCGCCGGCGCCACTCGCGAGCTGCTCGACGATGCGGCCGCCATCGTCCCCGGCGTCGACGAGCTCGAGCTCGTCGAGACGATCGCCGGCCTCCGGCCAACGACCCCGGACAACGCACCGGCGATCGGCCGCAGCGCGATCGGCCGGCTCGTCATCGCGACCGGGCACCACCGTAACGGGGTGCTGCTGGCACCCATCACCGCCGAGGCGGTCACCGCGATCCTCACCGACGCCGAGGTCGACCCGATCCTCGCTGTCGCCCACCCGGACCGAACAGGAGCACCGACGTGACGATCGAGCTGAACGGTCAGCCGCGCTCGTTCGACGGGCCCGTGACCATCGGGGCGCTGGTCGACACCGAGGTCGCCGACCGCCGCGGTGTGGCGGTCGCGGTCGACGGCGACGTGCTCCCACGCTCGAGCTGGGACACCACCACGCTGCACGACGGGACGAAGGTCGAGCTCGTCGGCGCCGTCCAGGGCGGCTGACCGGCACCCGGCCGACGGTCGCGAGACCCGCACCCGCACAGCACCCCGACCGACGTTCGAACGACAGGAGACCCCGTGAACGACCCGCTCACGATCGGCGGCACGGCGCTCTCATCCCGGTTGGTGCTCGGGACCGGCGGTGCGAGCAGCATCGACGTGCTCGAGCGCGCCATCATCGCCTCCGGCACCGACGTCGTGACCGTCGCTCTCCGCCGGGTGACCGACCGCCGGCCCGGGTCGTTGCTCGACGTGATCGAGCGGACCGGGGTCCGCATCCTGCCCAACACCGCCGGGTGCTACACCGCCGGCGAAGCCGTGAAGGTGGCCCGACTCGGTCGGGAAGCGTTCGAGACGGACTGGGTGAAGCTCGAGGTCATCGGCGACGAACGCACCCTGCTGCCCGACCCGATCGAGCTGCTCGACGCCGCCGAGCAGTTGGTCGACGACGGGTTCACCGTCTGGCCCTACACCAACGACGACCCCATCCTGGCCACCCGACTCGCGAGTGTCGGCTGCGCCGCGGTCATGCCCCTCGGCTCGCCCATCGGATCGGGGATGGGGATCCGCAACCCCTACAACCTCGCCATCATCCGCGAGCAGGTCGACATCCCGGTCATCCTCGACGCCGGCATCGGCACGGCCTCGGACGCCGCCCTCGCGATGGAGCTCGGCTGCGACGGGGTACTACTCGCCTCGGCGGTGACCCGCGCTCGCGACCCCGAGGCGATGGCCACCGCGATGCGTCACGCGGTCGTGGCGGGACGGTTGGCCCGAGACGCCGGTCGCATCCCACGCCGGCTGTACGCCGAGGCGTCCACCACCGACGACGGCCGGCCGGACCTCCTCGGGCCGGACACGGACGGGCGCGCTGGATGAACCCGTCCGTTCCCACCCTGGTCGTGATCACCGACCGGCACGCCGCAGCTCGCACGGGTCGGCCACTGCGCGACGTGGTCGCCGCGGCCGTCGATGCCGGCGCGCCGGCGGTGCTCTTCCGGGACAAGGATCTCGAGCACGCCGAGCGACGGGCCCTTGGCGAACAGCTCGCTTCCGTGGTCACCCGCGCCGGCGCACTGCTGTCGGTCGCCTCCGATCCTGACCTCGCCCGTCACCTCGACGCGGACGCGATCCACCTCGCTGCCGACGATGCACACCCGGGCGAGCACGCGGCCGGGATGCTGGTTGGGCGTTCCTGCCACGACGGCGCCGAGGTGGAGGCAGCCCGCGGGGAGGCCACCGACCTGCTGCTCGTCTCGCCGGTCGCCCCGACCGCATCGAAGCCGGGCTACGGGCCGGCGCTCGGGCCCGCCGGCTTCCGGTACCTGGTTGCCCGAGCAGGCGACCGACCCGTCCTCGCGCTCGGCGGAGTCACCGCCGAGAACGCGTCGGCGTGGCGTGACGCCGGAGCCCACGGTGTCGCGGTGATGGGCGGCGTCATGGCCTCACGCGATCCCGCGCACGTTGTCCGCCGACTCCTCGAGACCTGGAAGCGATCATGACCTCGCCCAACGTCGCGCTCACCATCGCTGGTTCCGATTCCGGCGGCGGTGCCGGCATCCAGGCCGATCTGAAGACCTTCGGGCAGTTCGGCGTCTTCG
The DNA here is from genome assembly GCF_040882075.1 of Nitriliruptor sp. Taxonomy (NCBI): domain Bacteria; kingdom Bacillati; phylum Actinomycetota; class Nitriliruptoria; order Nitriliruptorales; family Nitriliruptoraceae; genus Nitriliruptor; species Nitriliruptor sp. The sequence continues at coordinate 8,620 of NZ_JBBEBZ010000073.1, read as the reverse complement.
GGGCCAGCGTGATCACCGCGGTCACCGCGCAGAACACCGTCGGGGTGACCGCCGTTCACGTGGTCCCCGCCGCGACCGTCACCGCGCAGATCGACGCCGTGCTGGTCGATCTGCCGGTCGGGGCCGTGAAAACCGGGATGCTCGCCACAGCCGAGCTCGTGGAGCTCGTGGCCGCGCGCGCAGCCGCAGGGGAGCTACCGAACCTCGTCGTCGACCCGGTGCTCGTGTCGGCGACCGGTCACCGTCTCCTCGAGGAGAGCGCCCTGACCGCCTACCGCGACCTGCTGCTGCCGCACGCGACGATCGCGACACCGAACCTCGAAGAGGCGGCGGTGCTCGTCGGTCGTCCGCTGCGGACGCTCGACGACGCCCGCGCTGCGGCCCACGCGCTCGCCGAGCTCGGCACGCAGCTGGTCGTGGTCAAGGGCGGTCACATCGAGGGCCCACAGGCTGTCGACGTCATCGTCGTCGCGGGCGAGGACCACGAACTCGCGGCCGACCGCATCGACACGTCGAACACCCACGGCACCGGCTGCACGTTCGCCGCCGCTGCGGCCGCCGGGCTCGCGAACGGCGTCGACCCGCTCGACGCCCTCGCAGGCGCGAAGCGCTACGTCACCGGAGCCATCGCCGGCGCGGCCGCTTGGCGACTGGGGGCCGGCAACGGACCACTCGACCACCTCGGCTTCGGTCCTCGACCATCGCACCGGGACAGCACCACGCCGTGACGGTCAGGGTCCCGCTTCCGGCGATCCCTCGGGGCTGAGCACGTCCGCGTAGGTGGCGGCCGCCGGTGGAACCCAGGTCGGGGCCAGAGTCGAGCGTGTTCACCCGCCGTGGCCCTGGCGGGCGCGGGTGATGCCGGCGCAGACGACGCCGGGCTGCCCGAAGGCGTGTCAAATCTGCGCGCGATTCCGACGCTGACGTCAACGTCTGGTGCACGCCAGAGCGGAACCGCGCCCCCGCCCGTCGAAGCAACCCTCGAACAGGCCGAACCTTGCGCGGAGCATCAACCATGACCACCCACCACCCGACCCTCGCGCTCACACCCGAGCAGGCCGAGCGGATCCTGGAGGCGATGCGGGAGACCGTTCATGCACGTCCCCCTGACGGCGAGGCTCCCGGCACCCGGACGACGACGACCGGTAGCCGGCGGACGTATCCCGTCGAGCCGCCGCGTGCTCACCGCGCAGGCCGCTCGGCCGGATCCGGTCAGCATGCGCGCGGAACGGGGGTCAACTACTCTGCGTATATGTACGACTTAAGTAGCGTCAGGAAGTCCAGTTGGCAGCGGCCGTCAGCGTCCGCCCCGTCCTTGACCAGCGTGCCAAGCAGTGGCTCGCCGGCCTGGCGATCGCCGCCGCCCTGGCGGCCGTGACCGCCATGACGTACGCGGCGGGCGGCACCAGGACGGTCCTCCCCCACCTCTTCTACGTCCCGATCATGCTGGCCGCCGCCAGGTTCGGGTTCAGAGGTGGTATCGCCGCAGCCATCGCGGCGACGTTGCTGTGCGGTCCGGTGATGCCGCTCGAGGTCGCGGCCGGAGAACCGCAGGTCCTGGCCGGCTGGCTGTCGCGCGGGGTGTTCTTCCTCACCATCGGCTCGCTCGCCGGCGGGATGCTCCGATCGCGTGGGCGATCCTACGAACGAGAGCTCACCGCCGAGTTCCAGCGCGAGATGCGCCTCGCCGAAACCGACCCGCTGCGTGCCGACCCGTCCGTCGAGCAACGCATCCGTGCCGTGCTCGACGAGGGGCTGTTCCACCCCGTCTTCCAGCCGGTCTACTCCCTACCGGACGGGCAACTGATCGGAGTGGAGGCGCTGAGCAGGTTCACCAGCTCGCCGCAACAGCCGCCCGACGTCTGGTTCGCCGAGGCGGCCAGCGTCGGCCTCGGGACCGAACTCGAACTCGCAGCCATCACCCGCGCGATCGCGGACAGCGCCGCACTGCCGGCCGGGGTGGCACTCGCCGTGAACTGCTCCCCCAGCACCCTGACCGACCCGAGGTTCCACCAACTCGTGGCGTCGCATCCTCGGCGGTGCGTCACCGTCGAGGTGACCGAACACGCGGTCGTCGACGATTACGGCCACCTCGCCCGAGTGCTCGACCAGCTCCGCCGGTCAGGGGTCCGACTCGCGGTGGACGACGTCGGAGCTGGCATCTCGAGCCTGCGACACATCGTCAGGTTGGCCCCGGACATCATCAAACTCGACATCAGCCTGACCCAACACGTCAACGACGATCCGATCCGCCGGGTCCTGGCCGACTGCCTCATCCAGTTCGCTCACCGGACCGGGAGCACCCTGGTCGCCGAGGGCATCGAGGACGAGGCCGACCTGGCCACCTGGCGGGAACTCGGGGCCTCTGCCGTGCAGGGCTACCTGATGGGCCGACCTGGCCCGTTGCCGGCGCCACAACAGAGCCAAGTGATCGCCAGGAGACGCGCAGAAACCCGCTCACCAACTTGAGGCACCAGGCCCTCCACGACGGCTGACGCACCCGCGCCGCCTCACCGTCGGGTGCGACCAGCCGCCGGCCGCCACGCCATCGCGGCCTCGCCGTGCCGTCATCACGGATGCGGCTCTCGGACGGGCTGTCGTTGGCTGCTCGGTCACGATCCGGGCCACCGGCCCCGAGCCGACGCCAGGCCCCTCCCGCTCAGCGGGTGATGGGGCCGCACCCCGCCGCCGGTTGGACTTCGTAACACTCTCGTAGTATTGTTTCGTAACGAACTCGTAAGAGTCGCGCTCGGCGACCGACGAGCGACCGTCACGAGAGGTGCGTGGGATGGGCCAGCGGTTCTTCCATCACGGCGAGCTTCACCTGGTGGTCCTGGTGCTGCTCAGCGAACGGTCGCTGCACGGCTACGAGCTCATGAGCGAGCTGGCGCGGCTGTTCGGCCCCGCCTACCGGCCGTCGCCCGGCAGCGTCTACCCGGCGGTCAAGTCCCTCGCCGGCGAGGGACTGATCGCGGCTGAGCCGGGGCAGGAACCCACCCGCTACCGCACCACCCGCAGCGGCGAGCAGGCCGTGGCCACCAGACGAGACGACCTGTCGGCTCTCGAGCTCCGCACGGGGGTCCAGCTCGGTGACGCCGAAGGTGTGGAGGAGATCCTCCAGCGGTTCGGCGCCCGGATCCGACGTCTGCGTGGCCACATCGATCCCTCGCGTCTCGAGGAGCGCCTCGACGCGCTCGCCGTCGAGCTCGAGGACCACCACCCACATCTTCAGGAGGACTGACCCCATGCACGACGATCCCTTCGACCGGGCGCTGGCGCGTGAGCGCGCCGAGCGTCGTGAACGTCGACACCGGACCACCCGCGCGGTGTTCGGACACCACGCCCGTACCTACGTGGTGGTCAACCTCACGCTCGTGGCGCTGTGGGCCATCGGCTGGTGGCTGCGCGGTGACTCCTACCCCTGGGTCATCTACCCGATCGTGGGGTGGGGCGTGGGGCTGGCCATGCACTACGTGGCGGTCCGCCCCGCGTTCCGCGAGGCGAGCACCACCAACAACGATGGGGAGGTCCGCTCGTGAAGACCTTCCTCCTCCTGGCGACGAGCACCGTCGACGCCACCCACGGACCCGGCGGCAGCTCGTTCGCGACCTGGGGCACGTTGCACGTGCTGCTCGCCGCGCTCTCGGTGATCGCCCTGATCGGCTACGCGGTCGGCCCGTCGGGCACGCACCGGTCAGCGGCGGTCCGCACGGCCCTGCGTCTCCCGCTCGCGCTCGCCCGCTGGACCGGTCTGCCGGCCTGGGCGGCGGTGACCCTCACCCTCAGCGGTGCCGGGCTGGTGATCGCTGGTACGGGCTTCTTCGATGACGTCGCCTACCACGTCGCCTACGGCCGGGACACGGTGCTGTTCACCGCCCCCCACACCGCCATCGTGATCGGCCTGACGATGATCGCCGTGGGGGCGTGGGCGGGCGTGGCCGTCGCGACCGTGCAGGAGGTGGACACCGACCTGCGGTTCGGGCGGCTGCGTCTGCCATGGTCATCGCTGCCGCTCGGGGTCCTCGGCCTGGCGGCGCTGCTCGGTTTCCCGATCGACGAGGCGTGGCACCAGACCTACGGCGTCGACGTGACCATGTGGAGCCCCCCACACCTGATCATGATCCTCGGTGCCGCTTTCAGCGGCCTCGCGCTGTGGCTGGTCGTCGCCGAGACGGGTGTGCGGCCCAGCGACGACCGGCGCGCGCGGGCCGTCCACGGGGTGCTCGCCTTCCTCACCTTCCAGGGTCTCACCGCACCGATGGGCGAGTTCGCCTTCGGCGTGCCGCAGTTCCAGCAGCTCTACCACCCGGTGCTGATCTGCCTCGCGGCCGGCACCGGCCTGGTGCTGATCCGCCTGGTCCTCGGCCGCGGCGGTGCGCTGACGATCGCCGCGATCTCCTTCGCGCTCGATCATTTCGCGGTGCTCGGCGACGGGCCCGTCGACACGCGTCCCGTGGCGACCTTCCTCGGCGCGGCGTTCGCCGTCGAGGCGGTGGCCTGGCTCCACGGCACCCGTCCGCGGCTGCGGTTCTCGGTGCTGGCCGGCCTCGCTGTGGGAACGGTCGGGCTCGCCACCGAGTGGGTCTACAACCAGGGCGCCCACCAGCCTTGGACCTCGGCGCTCCTGCCCGATGCGGTCATCGTCGGGGTCCCCGCCGCCGTGGCCGCGGCGGTGCTCGGCGGCGCCATCGCGAGGGCCCTGCCCGATGCGGACGCGGTCGGAGCCGCAGCACCGCTCGCGCCCACCCGATCCGGGGCGGTCCTCGTGGTGGCCGGACTGACCGTCGTGGCGGCTTTGGCGATCCCGCTGCCACGCCAGGTGGGAGAGGTGACCGCCGAGCTCCACATCACGGAGGTCGAACCCGGCCAGGTGCTACTCGAGGCCCGACTCGACCCACCCGACGCGGCCGACGGCGCCCGCTGGTTCATGCTCAGCAGCTGGCAACACGGCACGCGTGAGAGCGCCCACCTGGTGCCGCAGGCCGACGGCAGCTGGCGCACCCAGACCCCCGTCGCGGTCGATGGCTGGGCCAAGAGCTTGCTGCGTCTGCACCGCGGCGCCGAGATGATGACGATCCCGGTCCGCCTGCCCGCTGACCCCGATATCGGTGAGCCCGAGATCGAACCCCGGTCCCGCACCGCCGCGTTCGAGGCCGAGACCCGCTACCTGCTGCGCGAGACCACCGAGGGCCCCCCGGCGTTGCGGATCGCTGTCACGGCCGTGTTCATCCTCCTCGTCGGTGCTTGGGTGGTCGCCTTCAGCCTCGCCAGCACCCGGCTCGCCAGCCGAGCCGCTGCGGGCGGCCGCGACGCACCTCGCCATCGAACGGGGCATCGAGCGCGGCACGAGGTCGATGCGTTTCGTGCCGGTACGTGACGCCGGTGTACGCACCCGCCCCTCTGGAGTAGCCAGGTCAGTGGGTCGTACTGACGCCCGCACTGCTTCAAGCCGTGCACGGAGTCCGTCACGTAGGACTCCACGTGAGCTGAGCTGCTCGCGAGCCGCTGTGGTCAGGGGCGGCCCTCGCGCCGACGACCGCTGCGGGTGCGAGTGCGCCCCAGTCGGTCACGAAGAGCCCGCCGCCGGTGACCGCGAACCCGGTCCCGGTGTGGGCCGAAAGGATCGTGAAGAAGCCCTTGCGGAACAGCCCGACCGTTTCGCTGTAGGCCCCAGATCGGGCGAGACCGAACAGTGCCAGCGCGGCGGTTGCCGCGAGCGTGACGGCGAGGCTGCGGACCTCGAGGTCGCGTGTCAGCTGCCGTGTCCGGCCGAGCCAGAGCTGGTGGTGCAGGGCGAAGGAGATCGTTCCGGCGACCATCAACACCATGATGACCGCCTCCAGCCCGACCGAGTGGTAGTAGGCGACCGACTGGGATGTCGGCGCGAACCCGCCGGTATCGAAGGCCGCGAAGAAGAGGTTGCTGGCGTGGCCGGGGCCACGCCAGCCACCGAGGCCGTCCCGTTCGAGCGCCGCGAGGATCCCGGCGGCGCCGACCACGAGGTAGGCGGTCGCGATGATGAAGATGAACCGCGCGGTCCGGACGATGTTGGGGACGATGCGCTCTTCACGTCCCTCCACCACGTACAAGGTCCCGCTGCCGGATCCGCCAACCCCGACCGCCGACGTTCGCGTGCATCGCGCTACCCGGCCGCAGCTGCGGCCGCGGCCTCTCGGATCACGCCCGTGCGACAAACCGGCGAGCGCAAGGACATCGTGGCGACGCTGAACGCCGGGCGTGGTGAGCGGATCAGTCCGTGGCGGTCGCGACTCGGTTGCGTCCAGCGTCCTTGGCCCGATATAGCGCCGCGTCAGCCGCGCGGAGGAGGCCGTCGGGGTCGGTCCCATGTTGTGGCCGGGTGGCGATGCCGATGGAGACGGTGAGGTGACCGGCGGGCTGGCCCTCCCCGGGGAACGCGTGCAGCGCCATGCTGGAGCGGATCTGTCCGGCCCGAGCGGTGGCTTCGACCTCGTCGGCGCCGGTCATGATCACGGCGAACTCCTCGCCGCCGTAGCGGCAGGCGATGTCTCCGCTGCGGATGTTGTCGAGCAGGACCTGGCCAACCTCGGCGAGGACGGTGTCGCCGGCTACGTGTCCGTAGGCGTCGTTGAAGTCCTTGAAGCGGTCGATGTCGAGCATCAGCACGGAGACGGGTAGGTCATCTCGTTCTGCGCGGTGCAGTTCACGGGCCAGGGTCTCGTCGAGGAAGCGGCGGTTGTACAGGCCGGTGAGAGCGTCCCGGATGGCTTGGGTGCGCAGTTCGCAGCGAAGTGCGAGGTTGGCGAGGGTGAGTGCCAGCTGCTCGGCGGCGGCGAGGGCCAGGCGTTGGCCCTGGCCCTCGGCTAGCTGGTCGCTGAGGTCCAGGGAGGCAGCTGTCGACGGGGACGGGTCGCGTTCCCACTGGAGGTTCAACAGTCCGAGGACCTCACCCTGAGCGGTGAGCGGGATGCAGAGCGTCTCACCGAGCGCCTCGCCTGGGTGGTGGCTGCAGCGATCGTGCGCGTCGTCGCGCCCGTGGTGGATCCCGCCCTGCCGCAACGCCACGCAGCCGTCGTCGTCGATGGACGGCGAGTACCCCTGGTGTGACCCCCAGCTGCGGACGAGCTCCACGGTCGTGCGGGGCGATGCAGACACGTAGATGGCGCCGTCGGCACCGGATAGGACGTCCGGCGCGAACCGGGCGACGACCTCGCACGCTTCGTCTCGATCGCCGGCAGCCTGCAGCAGGTTGGACATCTCGGTGAGTTGCACGATCTGATGGTTGAGCCGCCGCAGATGTCCGACCGTGTCCGAGAGGACGGTGTTGGACTCAGCGAGCTGCTCCTCGGTCCGGACTCGTTCGGCGACCTCAACCTCGAGCCGCTCGGATGCCGCCGTCAGCTGCGCGGTGCGTTGTTCGACGCGCTCCTGGAAGTCTGCGCTCCAGCCCTCGAGCTCCTCGCCAAGCATGTTGACGCCGGCGGCGAGCGCGTCGAGATCGTCACCGGTGACGCCGACCTGGGCGACGTCGGAGAAGTCCAAACTGGCGAACCGCTGGACGACCTCGAGCAGCCGTGCGATCCGTGCAGCAGCGTCCCAGTTACCGCTGACTGGGAGATCTCCCTGAACCGGGGGGAGGTCATCGATCATCGAGGAGCCACCGTTGCGCAGCGTCGAGGTCGCTGAACATCCTCGTGGGGACGCTCGGTCCGGACACGCCGATGAAGAAGTTGGCGATCACCCGGCTCAGCGATGACTCCACGTACATCGCGATGCGGGACGGCACGGGGGAGGTCGCGAAGGCCTTTCGGGCTTCCCGGCAGACCGAGTGGGTCACCCGCAGGTCGACCAGCACCGGGGTCGAAGGCCCCTCGGCGAGCGAAGCGATGGCCTGCAGTGCTTCGCGTGCGTCTCGGCCGGTCAACTCCGCGCGGTCTGGATGATCGCAGCGTACGTACCCGGCGGGCGACCGGTAGACCCGGAACCGTGGTCCGACCACCTCATCGGGGTCCATCGAGTCTCCCGTGACGGCTGGATGTCGGAGCTCGCGTCCCACGGTCATGAGGCACCTGCAGCCGGGCTGGGTTCCACGTCACCGAGCGCTCTGAGGAGGTCGGCCACGGTTGGTCGGCCGCCGGGAGCATCGTGCAGTGGTACCTGGTGTTGGACCTCGTAACGGTTCCGCCGGCCCTGCCGGTGCTTGATCAGGTAGCCCGCGTCGACCAGATCTCCGACGGCCGCACTGACCGTGCGTTCGGTCACGTCGAGGTTCTCGGCGATGTCGCGCAAGCGTGCGTCAGGGTGCCGGGCGATGAAGAGCAGCGTCCGGCCATGGTTCGTCAGGAACGTCCACGGGCACATACGTATGATGGTAACACGATTCCGGAAAAACGTTTACTCTAAGAGACGGTCCGAGGTAGGCCTGAGCCTTCCGAGCTCATGCCCGTACCCCCGTTCCCCGCACTGCTGACGGGAGAACCATGAGTTCGAACTCTGGGAAACTCACCGCCGGGTCCCGGCGGTGGTGGACGGGTCCGCTGGTGTCCGTCGCGGTGGCCGGCGCCTACGGCGGGCTCGCGCAGGCCACGGTGTGGCTGCACGCCCCGGCGGCGTTCGCGCCGGTGTTCTGGCCAGGGGCAGG